>QHPE01000168.1:52694-55915 GCA_003218945.1 Verrucomicrobiota bacterium
TCCCAAGAGCTTTTGTAGTTCGGCACCGGATTATTTCCGCTGGCTTGTTCCCCAACCCAGAAAACGGTCGTCACAATACTCATTTTCCACGGGTAACGCTGGACCGCCGGGTGCGAACTGGTCGGGATAAGCACTTGCGGTTCCACCTTGACTAAGGCCTGCTCCCGGAGCTTCATCGCGTATTTGGCGAAGTCCGCGGCCGTGGCGTAAGGAGAAGTGGATTGTTCATCCCCAAAGACTTTCGGGGCGCCAGCAATCAATAGACTGAGACAGGCCGCAAGAAGTCCCCTCATTATAAACGCCGTCATCTTGTATCCGATTCTGCGGCCTCAGGCAAGGTGAATTTTCCCGGTCGCTCCCTGTGAATCAGAGATCTTGCCTGCCAGAACGGCATGCCTTGACTCGACTGCGCGATGGTATGGAGTACGACCCACAGCGTCAGGGCAGCCGTATGTTGTCGATCAAGCGAGTCTTGCCGAAGAACACCGCCAAAAGAAGGACCGAGTTCGGTCCAACCATTTCAATCGGTTGCAACGATTGGGCATCTACCAATTCCACGTAATCGATCCGTGCCAGAGGCGCTTCGCTGATCACTTGGCGCGCAAGAACCACGATGTCATTGGCGGATTTTTCGCCGGCATTTGCCGCCGCCTCTAGCGCTTTGTATAAGACCATGGCCTGCTTCCGCTGGTCCGGATTCAAGTACTGATTGCGCGAGCTGCACGCCAGCCCGTCTTTCTCCCGGACTGTAGGCACAGCGATGATATCGATGTTGAAATCCAGGTCGCGCACCATGCGGCGGACGATCGCCAGTTGTTGAAAATCTTTTTCACCGAACACCGCCGCGTCCGGAGCAACAATGTTAAACAACTTCGCGACTACCGTGCAGACCCCGCGAAAATGCCCGGGCCGCGATTCGCCCTCGAGTCTGCTCGACAATGACGTCTCCTCTACGAACGTCGAACGACCTGTTGAATAAACCTCCTCGACCGGAGGACGAAATAAGAAATCGACGCCCCCATTCCGGCAAAATTCTTCGTCAGCCTTTTCGGGGCGCGGATAACGCTCGTAGTCGCTGCCGGGCTCAAATTGGAGCGGATTCACAAAAATGCTGACGGCGACCTCGCCATCTTTGCCGGCAGCCTGGCGCGCCACGCGAATCAACTCCCCGTGCGCCTTGTGCAGCGCGCCCATTGTCGGCACGAGCACGCGGCGCTTCGCGTTCGGCAGCGCCTGCGCCTCCGCGATGGTGGCCAGAATTTTCACACGGCCAGCTTTATCTAACTGCCTCTGGAACTCATCTCAATGGTGACCCTGTCATGTTGAGCGAAGCGCTGCAAGAAATGCGAAGCATGAGGCCAGTCTTTCAAACATCTCTGGTCTATTTCGGTTTGTGAATCGGTCCAAAATTAATCTGAGATTGAAAGCCCGGCCTCGTTCCAAAAGCGTTCGAGGCTGCGTTGCAGCTTGGCTTCGATCAGAATGACATTACGGGACCGCTTGTACCGGCGCGAATCTTCGGCATTGGTCATTCGGATTTCGTCGTTGGTTCCTGATTCCTTACTACCACTTCCAACTTGATCTCCTGAAACGCCAACTGATCGTGAATAAGACCAAGTAACTCGAGTGCGCGCGTATCGGGCATGTGCGCGCAACGCAACTCGATGCGCGCCGGCTTGCCGGCGAGTTCCGGATGCGCTTCCGCCATTTCGCCATCGAGCACGAATGAGACATAAGCGTTGAACCGCTCCTGGAGTGCCAGCAGCTGATCATCAGAGCTGTCCCACTCGTTAGGCTCATTCATCACGAGAATGACTTGATTCGCCCTGGCATCATGCGCAATTACATCGATGACGCCCGTGCGGTCTTTGACTTCTGAAGTATCAGGTTCGTTTTCCATTGAGCCAATTCGGAGTTGGACGTTCGATCTTCGACGTTCGATGTTCAACACAAACCAACGACTAACATAGTATCACCATGGCAAGATCGAAACGCGCAGGCCAGTTAACGCTACTCGGGCGAACCGACGCGAAACTGCCCGCATCGCCTGGCGACGCGCGTCTCGAAACGTTCCCAAATCCAGCGCCGAACCGCAATTACCGGATTCATTTCGAGACAGACGATTTCACTTCGGTTTGTCCGGTGACAGGGCAACCGGATTTCGCACGGATTGACATCGATTATGTGCCCGACCGCCTCTGCGTCGAGAGTAAATCTCTGAAATTCTATCTCGCGTCGTATCGCAATGAGTGCGCTTTCAACGAAGCGGTCACAAATCGGATTTTGGACAATTTTATCAAGGCGTGCGCGCCACGCGAGGTAATCGTCACCGCGCAATTCTCCGCGCGCGGCGGAATCGCGCTCACCGTGCGAGCCGAGTATCCGGACGGGAAAGGCGGCCGTGATAACCAATGATGCCGTCATTCCGAGCGAAGTCGAGGCTGCAACGCAGCCCCGAACGCTTTCGGGGCGAGGCCAGGCTGTGAATCCCGTTGCGAAGCCGAGGGCCATTTCTGGGGGATCCTTCGACCCCGAAAGCGTTCGGGGCTCAGGATGACAGGGGAGCATAAATGAGACCCGCAGTCGTCCTTTTGAGTGGCGGAATCGATTCGACCACCACGCTCACGATTGCACTCGCCGAAGGCTACGAAGCCTACGCGCTGTCGTTCAATTACGGCCAGCGCCACCAGATCGAAACCGACGCCGCGCGTTGCGTCGCCAAATCGTTAGGCGCAAAAGAGCACCGTATCGCAAAAATTGACCTGCGCGTCTTCGGCGGCTCCGCGCTTACCGACAAGATCGATGTGCCGAAGCAGCGTTCGGAGACAGAAATCGCACACGGAATTCCAGTCACATACGTCCCCGCCCGCAACACGATCTTTCTCGCCTACGCCCTAGCTTGGGCAGAAGTAATTCCCGCTAACGACATTTTTCTAGGTGTAAACGCAATCGACTACAGCGGCTACCCCGATTGCCGGCCGGAATTCATCGAAGCCTTCGAGAACCTGGCCAACCTCGGGACCAAAGCCGGTGTCCAAGGCAGACGGTTCCAAATTCACACTCCCCTAATCAAATTTTCGAAAGCCGACATCATCCGCAAAGGAGTCGAACTCGGCGTGGATTTTTCAGTCACACACAGTTGTTACGATCCGACCCCGGAAGGTTTCGCCTGCGGCGAATGCGATTCCTGCCTTCTGCGGCTCAAAGGCTTCCGCGAAGCT
>QHPE01000206.1 GCA_003218945.1 Verrucomicrobiota bacterium
GTGAGACTGTTATGCTCGCGGGGCCATCCTTTGCCATTCTTGGTAATCAGTTCTAGGAGCAGACCAATAAGATGTGGCGTGTACAGGTTCTGCCGCTTTAGATAAAGTCGCACACCGCCCCGTTTGGCGGCCAACGACTTAGGCGCTTTCGGCTCTCCTTTTTTTGCGAGCCAAAAGCGTACCTTATCGGGGAGGACTCTGGTTCGTGCGCGTCCGCCAAAGAACTCCTTCAACCATCGCCGTGCAGCTGGATCGGCAAAATGAATCTTGTAGCGTGGAGTGGCGAGTACGATTCCGCGTCGCCTCAATTTGCTTGGCTTTGTCGGTGGACCTGATTTCGGCAGAGTGATCCTTTCTCACTTTGTAATACGACATCTCACATTCAAGGTTTGCGAAAAGGTTAAAATTTCTCGCGGTGGGACGTTAAGAGTCACCCTCGGCAAAAAATGTACGGCGTTCGCCGTATATACGCGCGCGGTGCGATTTGAAAGAATCCGCCGTCATGAGCCCAGCGTCAGCAGGTTGCAGCGCGGCCCGATTTAGTGGGCGCGTTTTGCGATTCCTGCGGGAAGGCGCTTCGAAATTCTCAACGGGAAACAAATCAATGTAATTTATGCAAAAGATCCCTCCAAAGTTACTAGGCCTCGCGTTGTTTGTTCTTCCTTATATCGCGCATGCGCAAGTGTCTCTGACGCTGATAATACATAACCGGACGGATACTGTTGGATGCGATATGGATTGTATGAATCCGATTTATCGGTGCGGTCTGACTGCAGACACCGCCTGTTTTGGGGGCAGTATGACAGTAGATTCCAATGCTACGCCGGGTGATTATATCTACGGTCTGTACACGCCTGACGGTTATCGAGTAGGGCGGCAGGCAGATTATCGGGTAAACGCTGATGGGACGAGTGGGTGGGTAGCTAATGATCCAGGATTTGGATGTGTAAATGGCTGGGGAGGTCCGCTTACACTATCCGTTCATTGTGATTTTGCGCCTACGGGATCAGTTCATTCTGAAGCGTCAGCCTTGGCCAATGTGAACGTCATTACTGTTTGTGATAATCGCAATGTGGGTGATTTGACCAACATAAATTTACCGTTTTCTATCGGCACAACCGGCCCTGAGTACTCCAAGGTCAACGACAAAAAGCTATGTCCGGAACCGGGACAGCCGTCGGAATCCCCGCAAATGGCGCTCTATAGTGCACATCTGATGCTCGCGAGTCTAAATATCGAAGATACGCCGATTCGCTACTCGCCGCCGCGCGGTCCACAGTTGAACCTGACCGTTAGTTACAGTCAGAGGGAAGGTCAGCAACCACAGACGTTCAGCTATTCAAATCTTGGACCTAAATGGACTTTCAATTGGCTATCGTATGTGACCGACAATCCAAATGACGTTGGAGCAAAGGTATCAGCATACGCCTCGGGCGGTGGAATCGAGGTTTATTCAGGTTTCAACTCGGGCACGCAAAGCTATCTGCCGGATCCGCAGAGCCATGCTGTGCTCGTAAGAACCTCATCCAATACCTACGAAAAGCGGTTTCCAGACGGTTCAAGACAGATCTTCAACCTCACGGATGGTGCCCTTTCCTATCCGCGGAAGATTTTCATGACCCAGTGGGTTGATCCCGCTGGAAACGCGGTGACGCTCAGCTTTGATTCAAGCTTTCGGATCACCACAGTTACAGACGCTCTCGGTCTGGTAACGTCGCTTTCTTACGAATTGCCCGGTGATTCCCTGAAAATCACCAAGGTGACCGACCCTTTCGGTAGATATGCTGTGTTCGGTTACACCAACGGTCGGCTGACAAGCATCACTGACCCGATCGGGATTCAGTCGCAATTTAGTTATGCCAGCGGAACTGATTTCATCAATTCGCTGCAAACGCCATACGGCACGTCCACGTTTGCGACCGATTCAAACAGCAATCCGAATCACTGGATTGAAATGACCGATCCGCTCGGCGGCACGGAGAGAGTTGAATATCGAGACAACGCGCCCGGCATTAACGCGAGTGATCCATCTGGCACGGTTCCCGCCGGTTTTACCAATTCAGGTCTCGATTTCGCCAACACCTTCTACTGGGACAAGAAAGCCATTCAGATGTATCCGCCGGTAAATGGCGTGTATGACTACACCAAAGCCCGAATCACTCATTGGGCTAAGAATGTGGATGGCTCTGTCTCTGGAATTGCGGCGAGTGAAAAAGCTCCGCTCGAAAACCGCGTTTGGTACAGCTACACCGGCCAAACGAACACGAATCATGTGGGACCGAGTGGAAGCCCAAGCCAAGTCGCACGCGTTCTCGACGATGGAACAACGCAGGCCTCGCAATACGAATACAATAGCATCGGAAAGATAACCAAAGCGACCGGCCCGGTTGGGCGCGTGACCAGCTATACTTATGATACGAACAATGTCGATCTGCTCACCGTTTATCAAAAGAACCCGGCCGGTGTTAGCACTGATCCGAGCGGAGCTGCTGCGGATAAGGTTGCAAGCTACACTTATAATTCGCTCCACGAGCCGCTGACCGCGACTGATGCCGCTGGTAAGACAACGACTTACACATACAGGTCGGATGGGCATGGACAGCTCCAATCTGTTCAAAACGCAAAAGGCGAAACAACGACCTACGGTTACGGCCCTGTAACCGGTGTACCCACCGACTACCTGGCTTCGGTCACGAGTCCGACGTTCAACAATTCATCGGCGGTCACGAGTTTGACTTACGACAGTGCTAACCAGGTGCGCACAGTCACGAGTAGTCCCGATAACTACACAGTCATGACCGATTATGATGCTCTTAATCGCACAACGCAGATCAGTTACCCGGACGGGACGAATCAGCAGTTCCAATACACCGATAGCGTGAGGGGAATGACGCTTGATTTAACGGCGAGCAAAGACCGTCGAGGGCGTTGGACATACCGCCATTACAATTCGAACCGGCAGATGGATTCAATTACAGATCCGTTGAGTCGCCAGACGCTTTATGGTTGGTGCGCCTGCGGATCACTGACCAGCATTACCGATCCACGTGGCAAGGTGACCGTCTTCGATCGCGATCTGCAAAGCCGGGTCGCATCGAAGCGGTTTGCTGACAACACATTGGTTTCGTACATCTACGAGAATACCACGAGTCGGTTGAAATCGATGACGGACGCCCTCGCTCAAACGACGAATTACCAATATTTTCTCGACGATAATCTTCAGCAGATCAGCTACGCAGGCGCGTTGCATGTAACCCCGACAGTAAGCTTTGCCTACGATCCGAATTACAACCGTATCGCCTCGATGACTGACGGAACCGGAATCACGAATTATGGCTATCTTCCCGTTGCCAATCCGCTCGCGCTCGGCGCTGATCAGCTTCATAGCGTTGACGGTCCGCTTTTGAACGACACGATTAGCTACAGCTACGATGAACTCGGGCGTGTTACCACTCGCTCAATCAACGGCGCTTCTAATGCGCTAACTTGGGCTTTCGATAGTCTCGGTCGCGCCAGTTCCGAAATGAATAACCTCGGCGCGTTTACCTACGCCTACGACAGCGTGACGAATCGGTTAATTAAACTTACGTACCCAAACGGAGAATCGACCGCTTACACATATTTTCCGAACATCCAGGACAGACGCCTGCAGGAAATTAAGAGCCTGACCAGCAGAAAAAAGCTGATTTCGCAGTTTGATTATACCTACGATGTCGAGGGACAAATTGGGAGCTGGACTCAGGATAATTCAGCCCTGTCGCGATCGCAGCGGTACGATTTTGGCTATGATAATGCCGATCAACTGCTCACGGCGCCTCTCCGGGACACCTCAAGAAAAAATACGCTGATCAAACAGTTCACCTACGCCTACGATTTTGGTGGTAACCGCACGTCGGAGCAGGTTGGCACGGTTACGACGACCGCGGTGCCAAACGACGTGAATGAGATTGTGAGCCAGAGCGGCGGCACGAGTCGCACGTTGACTTACGATCTGAATGGTAACCTCATTGACGACGGCTCCAGCCGCACCTTTGAGTGGGACGCAGCGAATCGGCTCTTAGCGATTAATTACACCGGAACGAGTAACCGTTCTGAGTTTACCTATGACGGGCTTGGGCGACGCGTGAAGATTGTGGAAAAAAATGGAAACACAGTCACCAGTACGAAACAGTTTGTCTGGAACGGAAGTTCGATCGCCGAAGAGCGCGATGCGAGCAACGTAGTCACACGGCGGTTTTATTCGCAAGGCGAACAAATTGGTGCCGCGAGCTATTTTTACACACGCGACCACTTAGGCAGCATTCGCGAGCTCACTGATGGCAGCGGCGTTGTCCAAGCGCGATATGACTACGACCCATACGGCCGCCGAATCAAAATCAGCGGCACACTGGATGCCGCCTTCGCTTTCACCGGGCATTACTACCATGCCCCGAGCAATCTTAATCTGGCACTCTATCGCGGTTACGATTCCAATCTTGGCAGGTGGTTAAGCAGAGACCCGATTGGCGAAGGAGGCGGCATTAATCTGTATGGGTACACTGCTAATGACCCCCTTCGCTTCGTGGATCCATTTGGGTTGTTTTGGTTTTGGGGACGCTGGGGAGGTCCAAACTTGGTTAGCGGCCAAGTAAGGCCGGAAAGTGATCCAATTCCAAATCCTCGAGATCCCGATTATCGCCCGCCCATCGATAAAATGGACGTGCTTTTTGAGAGACATGACCGTGACATGCACCGCGCGCACAACCTCGAGCGACTTCCATGTGAATCAGATGAGGCATTCGCGGGAAGGGAACAATCAATTGCCGAGAGAGCCGACGCAAAGCTGGCTGAGGGATTGAAGTATTTACCCTGGTATTATCACGTGGGTCCGCTGAACTTGTGGAGAGAGCCTGCGGAGGCTCTCTTTAGCTGGGGACCGCATAGGCACGGGTATCATTAACCTAAAGTATGTGGCTTGTTATTATCTGTGTCTTAAGTTTTGCGGTCGGGCTTCTGTCATTCAAGGCTCCGTTTTCAAAGCGG
>QHPE01000207.1 GCA_003218945.1 Verrucomicrobiota bacterium
GAACCCGATCTGCGAGCCCGCGCTCACGCTGACCGCGTCAGCCGTCTTGGCGATAGTCACCGCTGGTGCCGTTGTCGGGGTGGGAGTCGGCGTCGGTGTGAGCGTAGGTGTTGGCGCCGCTGTTGGGGTGGGAGTTGGAGTCGGGGCCGGCGTCGGAGTTGGGGTTGGCGGCGCAGTCTGCACCGAAATCGGAATTGTCGTCGTGATGGTATTGCCGGCATTATCCGAAACCGTCAGGCGAACATTGTATAGGCCGGGTACGGGAAAGATTTTCGACGGGTTCTGCGCCAGCGAAAAATCGCCATCATCGAAAGTCCACGCATATTGCGTGACGTTGCGCCCGGGCGAAGTGGCGGTGGCAGAAAACGTGACGGCCACACCCGGCGACCCGCTGGTCGGATCGGCGCTCACCGAGCAGCTCATTTGTTGGGCTGGCGGCCTCAGAAACCACGGCGCGGCAGTAGCGTGTGTTTTGAAGAACGCCAGCAACACTTGAGCGACCTTGGTTTCGCCGCTCGCGGAGGGATGAGTAAAATCGCTCTGTAGATCGGAACAGAGCCACACAAATCCATCCGAGCGTGGGTTCGTTCCGTCCGCCCACAAGTATGGCCCCCAAGCGAGCCACGGCGCTACCACTGGTCCTCTGTTCGAATCAAAGTTCAAATTCCCGGTGCCGTTGATCTGGTTCTCAATCATCCAGCGCACCGAGAATGCTGATTCGTACGCGTACGGCTCCGGGCTCTGGCTCCCTTTAACTTGGGTGTAAGCACGGGTGCGGCTGGAATAGTATGCGATTTTGATGTTGGGATAATTCGTCTTCAGATTGCGAGCGATGGCCTCGAGATTGGTTTGCAGGCCCTGGGCTTCCAGTGGAAATGGCAAAGTCGGCTGCTTCTCTGCTTCCTTCACCCATGCTACTTGCACCTGAGCCGGTGTTACTCCAGCAGAAGACAACCGGAAATTAACAGTGGTCCAAGTTCCCGCTGTCGGATCTGCCCACGCGGACGCATCCTTTCCGCTTTGCGCTCCATCGACAATCACGAGCTGCGGATTCTTGGTTGGATCGGCACTGGCCATTGGCACAAAGCGGGAAAATTCCTGCGTCGTGTTCGACATGCCTACCGAAATCATTACGATTTGGCCGTTCACCGGATCGTAATCGCCGAACGCATTAAGCGGACGAATCTGGTTCGTCGCTCGATCGATCCCGGCGGCAAGATGCTCCGGCGGCGCGTTGTTTGCGCCTTGAGGATACAGCCCCCCAGCATAGTTCTGATACGAGCCGGGCCAAAGATCATTCACCGGCGTAAATCCCGTGCTCGTTAGGGAACAATCTGCCAATGCCTGGGTGTGCCACACCAGTGACAAAACCCCGATGAACGCGATGCGAAGAAGTGCTGAGCGAATCGAGTTCACAGCGAGAACTGTTTTAGGCGCGCGTCGCATCCGCCATCCGGAGTGACCGTGATCTCCTGTGGACCAAGATGTCCGGTCGGGATTGTGGCCGTTACAATCCGATTGAGCGTGTCGACCACCGAGACCGTGTTGCTACCAGTATTGGAAACATACACGTTCAGCCCGTCCGTGGTCCGCACGAGTCGAATTGGAGATCTGTCGACGAGGATCGCGGTTGTGACGTGGTTGGCGGCGGAATCGATCGCAGCGACAGAGTTAGAAAGGGTCGTTCTCACAAAAGGCGGCCGACTGTGGGCCGCGGTGTTCCAGCCGGCTGGCTGCAGAAACGCGAAACACGCGAGTCCCGGCGCGGTGAGAAATAAACCGGGTCGCTTGGTATTTTCCATATCTCACCATTCTTCTGCGAAAATTGCGGGCCGAGGTTACTAAAAATGTCTCGGAATGGGAAAACTCTGGGAGAAACTTGGTTCACGGGAGTCACTTTGTTACGAAAGCTTTCGAAGGCATGGCGCTGCCGCTTGGATACGCATATCTTTGAAACGCTGGTGCAGTTGTTGCTCGGCAGCATCGCATGGTCGTTCTCACCTGTTTGTTCCTTTCACTATCCATCTCCGAAATTTCCGGGGCGAAGTTTCCGAAAAAAGTTTTTTGGTTGTGCGAACGAGCCTTTCGCTCGCGATTACCCTGCGGAAAGAGGGTCGGGTGGGGCTCCTGGGAGAGACGCCTAACGGACTTAGCGCGAGTAAGACTCTGAATGAATCTCATCTGCTGGTCTATACGACCTTAGTCTGTCAGGTGTCGTCCTACACCCCTGCATCTCTGGGCTGCACAATTCTCTCAATGAAACTCACTGCAAATGCGAATCGCCAATCCCATTTCGATGAATGCCATCAGCTTTTCATCCCCACGCACAACGTAACGCTTGCCATCGCCACGATGCGCGTCGGCAATCCAGATTGTTTGCCCGTTGGAATTGATAGTCGAGACACAGCTCCAACCGGCTCTGCTAAGCCTGTCTGCGATAATTTCCCAGCATTTCACGAATTCGACGGTTCTAGTCGTTGTTCTTAACCGTTTGCGGCGCAGGTGCACTTAATTCGAGCTGCGCGCTCACCCTCTGGATTTTCGAGTCCTGTTCTTTGAGGCGCGCAGTACAATCCTTTTGCTGTTGCGCGATGGCCCTTTGGAAGTTTTCTTGTTGCTGCGCCAGCTTCGCTTCCAATTCCTGAACCTTGCGATGCTCTTTAAGGAATTCGTTTAGCAACATCGCGTTTACTGCGTCGTAGCGAACCGTGTAGGGCTTGCCTGGTCGTCGCGAACCACTAAGTCGGGATTCACCCTTTCAACGTCCTCAGCCACGAGTCCAAACTGCGGGGTGGCTTTTGAATCAATTTCCTTTTTGTAGCGGAACGCATTTTTGCCGGAAAAGAAGAGATCATTAAACTGCAAATTGCGCGGATTTTGCCGATACAGCCGAATTAATGATTCGAGCCACGGATTTGCGCGATAGGCTTGGCTGCAGTTCGTTTCCGCAGTCGCTAATCAGCAGTTCGCAATCGCACATGTCTCGGCAATACACGCTGCAACGCACCCCCGTATCCACGTCGATCCACCTGGATTACGCCGCAGAGCTCAATGAACAGCAGCTCGCCGCCGTAACTGCTCTACCCGGACCGCTCCTTGTGATCGCAGGTGCGGGCTCGGGGAAAACGCGCACCCTCACGTATCGCGTGGCGTACCTGCTCGAAAACGGAATTGATCCGCGAAATGTTCTGCTACTCACGTTCACGAACAAAGCTGCCCGCGAGATGTTGAATCGCGTCGCGAATCTCCTCCCGGTCGATGCCAGTGGGCTTTGGGGCGGAACGTTCCATTCGGTTGGAAACCGGATTCTGCGCAGGCACGGCACAGCGCTCGGTTACTCGAGCGGGTTCAGCATCATGGATCGTGAAGATCAAAAGGATTTGATCAATACGGTGGTAGCGAGCGCAGGAATTGATCCAAAAGAAATTCGGTTTCCGAAAGGCGATGTGCTTGCGGAAATCTTCAGCTTCGTCGTGAACACAGAGATGCCGCTGGAGGCATTGCTTGCGGAAAAATTTCCTTACTTCCTGCCGTTGCTCGACAAAATCCAAGACGTTCGGGACCGGTACGAAAAAAAGAAGAAGGCGACAAACTCGATGGATTTTGACGACCTGCTTCAAAAAACGTTGTTGATGTTTCAGCAGCACGAGCGGATCGCGGAAATCTACCGACGCCAGTTTCAATTCATTCTGGTGGACGAATACCAGGACACCAACAAAATCCAGGCTGACCTTGTGGACTTGCTCGCGCGCGACCATCGCAACCTGATGGTAGTGGGCGACGACGCGCAGTCGATCTACTCCTGGCGCGGCGCGAACTTCCAAAACATTGTGGAATTTCCGAAGCGCTACCCGGATGCACAGGTGTTTAAGATCGAAATGAACTACCGGAGTGTGCCGGAAATTCTGGAAGTGGCGAACGCAGCCATTGCCGCAAATGTTCAGCAGTTTCGGAAACATCTTAGTGCAACGCGCGAATCAAAAACGGTGAAGCCCGCGTTAGTCGCGTTGAACAACAGTGCGGAACAGGCGCAATTTGTTGCGCAACGCATTCTCGAACTGCGCGATGAAAATATTGACCCGAACGACATCGCAGTCCTTTACCGCGCGCATTATCACGCACTCGAGCTGCAATTGGAGCTTTCGCGCCGGGGCATCCCGTACCAAATCACCAGCGGCATCCGGTTCTTCGAACAAGCTCACATTAAAGATGTGATTTCGTTCATCCGTTTCGTAGCGAATCCTCGCGATGAAGTTGCTTTTAATCGCATGGTGAAATTGCTTCCCGGAATCGGCAACCGCACTGCGGAAAATCTGTGGCAGGCTTGGGAAAGCGGGGTTGTAGCCGCGGGCGCTGACCGCGGTTCTGAAATGACGGCAGTGCCGGCCGGGGTCAACGCCCCCGGATACAGTTTCGGCGATCGCCTCCTTGCGATGAATGTGCCAGCAAAATCAAAGAAAATGTGGACGCAACTCGCCCACACGCTCAATGAGATCGCACCTGGAGGCGAACCGAATCCACCCTCCGAAATGATCACATCAATCGTGGAAGCGATTTACGACGATTACGCAAAGGTGAATTTCGCGAATTACCAACTTCGCCGGGAAGACCTAGATCAGCTCGCAGCGTTCGCGCGCCAATTCAGAGACGTAAACGAGTTTCTCTCGCAATTGGCATTGATCAGCAACGTCGATGCGGAAGCTGCTGCCGTTCAGACAAACGAGAAAGAAGCCGTCAATCTCTCCAGCGTGCATCAGGCAAAGGGTCTGGAGTTTCATACTGTCTTCGTGATCTGGTTGACCGACGGAATGTTCCCCAGCAGCCGCTCACTCGATACGCGCGACGCGCTGGAGGAAGAGCGGCGTTTGTTTTACGTCGCGATCACGCGCGCGCGCGACGAGCTCTATCTCACCTATCCGCACATGCGTCTAAGCGGCGGCTATGGCGACGTGTTCCAGCGGCCATCGCGCTTCCTGCAGGAAATTCCAAATGACCTCCTCGAGGATTGGCAGGTGAAGAGGAGCTGATCGGCCACGGATTAACACGGATGAAACACGGATAAGAGATGCTAGAAATAGGGCACGAACATCCTGACAAGTTGCTGCATCGAGCAGTTACTGAAGCAATAATTGGGGCCGCCTTCGAGGTCCATAGTGAACTCGGATATGGATTTCTCGAACGCGTTTATCAGCGTGCCCTACAAGTAGAGCTGAACCGGCGCGGCTTTTCCGCCGAAATGGAAAAACGCATTCAGGTTAAATACAAAGGCATCATTGTTGGGGAATATGACGCCGATTTGATCGTGGCGGACTTGGTCGTCGTTGAGAAAGTTAACCCCCAATACAATAAACGCGATGAAGCCCAATTGCTCAACGAATTGAAAGCAACCGGTCTGAAGGTTGGACTATTGGTCAACTTCGGCCGAACGAAAGTCGAGTACAAGCGTCTCGTCTTCTGATCCGTGTTTCATCCGTGTTCATCCGTGGCCGACCGTGGCCGAATGAATCTCTCACCCGAAAAGAAGATTGCCGGAGTTCTCGTGCCGCTGTTTGCCTTGCGCGGAGAGAATGACCTGGGAATCGGCGATCTTGGTGCGTTGCGCGAGTTTATTGACTGGACTGCAGAAATTGGGTTCACGCTTGTTCAGCTTTTGCCAATCAACGAAACCGGAGCGGACAACAGCCCATACAATGCCATTAGTTCGATGGCGATCGAGCCAACGACTCTCTGCTTCGCGCCAGGTTCACCCGAGGATCTAACGCGGAATGATTTCGAGGCTTCGCTCTCTGAGATCAACCTCACGGCCCTGCGCCGCAGCGGCGTAAAATATCGACAGGTCAAAGAACTAAAGCAACGCATCCTCGAGAAGGCGTTCGCAAATTTCTCCGCTTGCGCTGACGAAAAGCGACAATCAGAATTCGAACGATTCTGCGAAGAGGAATCGTCCTGGTTGCGCGATTACGCGTTGTTCCGCGTTCTTATCGAACAAAACAAGGGCAGCGCCGCCTGGGACCAGTGGCCGCCGCAGCATCAAACGATCGAAAGTGCTCGCAATTGGATGCGTGATCTCCCGAAGGAGAAGCAACACACCATTGCGCGCCGTCTGGATTTCTTCTGTTACGTGCAATGGATCGCACATCAGCAGTGGCGGAGCGTTAAAGCGTATGCGGAGCAACGCGGCATGGCGCTAATGGGCGACATTCCGTTCGGCGTCAGTTATTACAGCGCCGACGTTTTCTGCCGCCGGGATGAGTTCGTCCTCGATTGGTTCGGCGGCGCGCCGCCCGAGCCGCATTTCAAAGACGACGCTTTCACGCAAAAATGGGGGCAGAATTGGGGTATCCCGCTCTATCGCTGGAGCGCCATGCGCGCGAACAACCTTCAATGGTGGCGCGAACGGGTGCGCGCCATCCGGAGCATCTTTCACCTGTTCCGGGTCGATCACGTCCAGGGATTTTATCGGATCTATGCCTTTCCATGGCGGCCGGAGCGGAATAATGAATTCCTCCCATTAGATCCGCACCAAATGCTGCAACGGACGGGAGGGCGTGCTCCGCATTTTGTTCCGCACAATGACGACACGCCTGAAAACCGCGAGGCGAACAAGGGCGAAGGCGAAGAGAATCTGCGCGTGGTCCTGCAAGAAGCCGGCGCCGCGCGCGTGGTCGGAGAGGATCTCGGCGTGGTGCCCGATTATGTGCGGCCCAATTTACGATCGATTGGCATTGCTGGATTCAAAATTCCGCATTGGGAAATACGCGATGGGATGATCATTCCGGGCAACACGTACGACCACTTGTCAGTGGCAACCTACGCAACACACGATCACGAACCAATTCGCGCGTTATGGGAGCAAGCACGTGAGCGGCCAGAGTCCGACACGGGAAAACAAGCGCAAGCTACACTCGAAAAGATCGCGATTTTTGCCGGAGCGGATTCCGAAATCGACCAGCTCGATTACGAGAAAGGTTTCTATCGAGCGATTATGGAAGCGCTCTTCGGCTGCAATTCGTGGATTGCCATCGTGAT
>QHPE01000208.1:0-7112 GCA_003218945.1 Verrucomicrobiota bacterium
CACGCCGGAAAAGGTCGTGCTCTGGTTGTTGCTCCCGATGGTGAGCGTATTCGCCCCGAGCAAGACCGAACCTTCGCCAGTCAACGAGCCAATCGTTACGCCGGGGGCTCTGTGAGTGCTGATGTCCAACTCCGCATTGCCGGAGAGTGTGATACTGCACGTGCCGCCTTTGGATTTGTCCTCAAAGGAAATCGCGCCACCATCGGAGCCACCAACTCCACCGTTGGTGGTAATGTTGGCCGCCGCCGCGGTGGTGGTGTCGATGAAAGCTAACGTTGTGGCGGCCAGCCCAGCGCCCAAGCCGCCGCCAATGACAAAGGTGGCATTGTCTGCCGTGGCAGTGTTGTCGAATAAGATGAAGCCGCCTTGCTCGCCGCTCGTGCTTCCCCCAACGGTCGTGAAGGTGCCCTCGCCAGCACTCGAAAAGCCCTCGAACTCAATCTCGGAATCAACCTCCTCGTTCCCGCCGATACAGGTACCGATCATGTGCTCAGCGTTGTTGCTGCCCTCAAAAAGTGCGAATGCCGCGGTGCTGAGGTTCAGGGTGGCATTGCCGCCAGTCGAGCTGTCCAGGAACTCTATGACGGCAATCATTAAGTTACTTTGAAGTAATCGGAATCATATTGGCTGTGGCCTCGCTCGTGCTATTGATGCGATTCGCTTAACGTAGCTGGTATTGACCCATGCCGAAGGAACACGTCAATCCGAATAGTCTCTTCGCGAGTTTGCCCCATGGGTTTTCCCAGGCGGTGATTGCCAGCGGGAGAAAGATGGTGTTTATCTCTGGACAAACTGCTTGGGACGCGCGGAAGAACATGGTCGGCGGAGACAGCGTCCTTGAACAGGCGAGGCAAGCGTTCCGTAACGTTAAGACGGCAATGGAAGCGGCTGGCGGCACGCTAAAAGACATTGTTGCTCTACGGATTTACGTCGTGGACTATCAGGCCGAGAGCGGAACAGCGGTTGGTACTGTGTTAAGAGAATTCTTTTCTCAGGAGAATCCGCCTGCAAGTACCTGGATCGGCGTCTCGGCCCTGGCAGTTCCAGAATTTCTCATCGAGATTGAAGCGACAGCGGTTTTGGACTGAGCGATGCGCGCCCTGACCAATGTTCCAGCGACTTCTGACAGCTGTTTCGGCACCGCGTCCGATTGATCGCTCATGCGTCACATAATTCGGCGTTTAATTCTTTTGGCTCCAGGGGCTGGCGCGCCTTCGTCGCATCCGTGGATGCAAAATTGGAAACAGCGTTTGTCGGACATCGGCGTCGCCGAGACGTTCGATTACGATTACATGCGCGCGGGGCAGAAACGGCCCGATCCATTGCCGCAATTGATCGCGGCGCATCGAAAAGCGTTGCTAGCTGCGCGCGAGAAACATCAACCGGACTCGACAATCCTGATCGGCAAAAGCATGGGCGGCCGGATTGGGTGTCACCTGTCGCTAGAGGAAAAAGCGGACGGCTTGATTTGCCTTGGATATCCGCTCTGCGCCATGGGCGATCGCACAAAACTCCGGGATGAAGTTTTGCGCGTGCTGACTACACCCATTTTGTTTGTGCAAGGCACGCGTGACGCGCTGTGTCCGCCGGACCTTCTGGAACGCGTCCGGGCCGAGATGAACGCGCCAAACTCCTTGCACGTCGTTGAGGGCGGCGATCATTCTCTGCGGGTGCCGAAGCGCCAACTCCAGGCAACGGGGGAAACGCAGGAAGATATCGATCAACAGATCTTGCGCTCAATCACAGAATTCATTTCCGGACTGATAGAGAAACAGAATCGTTAACGCCTTGGAATATGCGATCCTTCGTTGGTAATCAAGCGGTAGCCCGGAGTAATACTCCATGAGATATCCACGGTTCGAATAGGGCCAGGATTTGCCCGCCAACGAATCAATGTTTTGAGTGCGGTCACATCAGCCGGCCAGTCCCCAAACACTCCCATCCTCTCGAGGACCTTAATCTCACCGACATTACCATGTGAATCGATAGTTACCGGTGCCACTGATTCTAGCAAACCGATACTGGGCAGGTATGTCTGGGTACGGAAAATACGTGAAGATTTGTTTGAGGTCCCCCGGGAGGACCTGGCAACCAGATGGATGGCGACCTTGTTGCTGGGATCTTCACTGCTCGGCCCGGTGTTCTTTGGCTTGCTGCGCTCCGGCTGCAACGAGCAGGTGGCAGCAAAAATTGTTACCAGCACAAATGCAAGTAATGAGGGTTTTATGATCTCGTTTACAAGAGAACCGGCGCGTAATTACAAGAAAATTGTCCGCCAGCTTGCAGCCGAATATGCCAGAGATGACGCTGTGATTTGATGATCGCGGCGTTGTGACTAAAGACCAGATGCACATGAGGAGAAAACTCAGGACTAGGAAGCCGAGTCACGTTTCCGTCCGTTCTGGTCAGGTCGAATTCGTCAAAGTCGGGACAGACGCGTGGCGGTGGCGCGATGTCTATCGCTGGCTCCTCGGTTTAAGGTGGCCGCAGTTCGCGGCGTTTGTGGCCAGTCTTTACGTCGGGCTAAACCTTTTTTTCGCCGCGCTTTACAGTTTCCAGCAAGACAGTATCGCCGGCAGCACTGGCGGAAGTCGGTTTTTTGATTGCTTCTTTTTCAGCGTGCAAACGCTGGCCACGGTTGGCTATGGCCACATGTATCCGCAAACGCTTTACGGCCACATCATCAGCACGATCGAAATCATGACCGGGATATTTTTACTCGCTGCGATGACCGGCCTTATTTTCGTGCGCTTTTCGCGCCCGATGGCGCGCGTTGTGTTCAGCAATACCATGGTCATTGCGCCGTTAAATGGGAAGCCGACGCTGATGGTGCGAATAGGCAACGAAAATCAGCACAGCATGGTCGAGGCCGAGTTCCGGATCATGTTCTCCCGCGATGAACCGTTGGTCGAAGGTGGAGATTTCCGCTACTTCTATGTTCTCAAACTCCATTTCGATCGGCTGACGGTTTTTCCCGCGGCGCTGACTCTGCGGCATACGATCGACGACAACAGCCCGCTTTTTGGTGCGACTGTTGAGTCTCTCGAAGCCAGCCGGGCGTTGTTTTTAGTATCGGTCGTTGGAATCGATCCGGTCCTTGCGGCGTCGGTTCAAACGCAAAAGGATTACGCCTGGCGCGATATCAAATTTGGCCGCCGCTTCGTCGAAATTTATACCGAGCATGGTGGCGGTCGGCTCACCGTGGATTACGGCCGGCTTCACGACACCGAATCTGCGGAGTAAATGTCGCACCGGTCCAGACGCTTCCGGTTTTATTCGGGCAGCAGAAGGATCATACGCGCAAACTGAAACAGCGCGGTAATAACCTGAAACACGATGCAAGTGAAGAACAGCCAGAATACGCCCAGCAAGGCGGCATTGTACAGTTGCAAGAGGTTTACGGCTATGCCGAACATTCCGAACAGATAAAAAACGAAACCAGTAGCGCGTTCGCGCGGTATCTGTCGCACATCCAAACGCCGAAAGTATTTCGTCATCGTAACGGCGACGAGCAAAGAAACGACGAATGCAATACCGCTGCACCATCGCCAGATTCCGGCTGGCATAGGTTTGATCGTCAGCAAAAGCATTCCCAACATGCAAAGACCCAGTGGCAGAATGGAATTGCCGAGCAAAAGCCGTAACCGAAGTTTGTCGACTGCCGACCATTCATGAACTGATTCACGGCGAAATACGACGACCACGCCGGCGAAACCAGCCAGTGCGACCGCGATCTGCGCGGCAATGCCAAGGGCTTCGCCTGGTTCCATGGTGTTATTGGTTGTAGCAGGAAGCACGAATAAGTCTCTCTTTTTACGAACGCACCGATTGGCACTATTGTTTTGGCCTCCAACATACGAAAGGATAAAACACCATGGCTACTTATGTCTGTCTCATTCAGTTCCAAGATCAGGGGATTCGGAATATCAAAGACACTGTCAAACGCGGCGACGCTGCAATGGCTGAGGCGGAGAAAATGGGAATGAAAATCGTAGAGGAATACTGGACGATGGGCGCTTACGACGCGGTCGTTGTGTTGGAAGCGCCGGATGATGAGACGATGAGTGCATTCATTCTCAAGGTGGGCTCGCTAGGCAACGTAAAGGGCCAGACCTTGCGCGCGTTCCGCCGGAACGAGATGGAAGGTATCCTCGCGAAAATTAAGTAGCGCTTCTCACAGCCCGAGTTTCCCCATCTCCGCAGGAGACAACGTCGTCGGTCGAAGATACACGTGGTCGGAGTCCCATAGAGCGGTAAAATGTAGGTTCCCCCCCGGCCGGATGTTCACAGTGATCGAGGTTGGCTGACGCAACTCGACGTTTGGCACGGCTGAAACAGTCAACACATGTCGGCCGGCTGGGATCAAATGATCGTAGCGCCGACCCTGGACAACGTTTCCAACGGTTCGGCCATCCAGCCGAAATTCGCGGCTCTGATCACAATCAAACGGCCACTCGGCTGAGCCGCAGCGTTGCTAAACGAAACTCCGGAGAAGAAGACAAGAATCAGAAGAAATCTGCTGACGCGGATTAAGGTGCTCATGGAATTCTCTTAGCACGAACGGCCGACGCAACGCACGTGTTTAAATGCGCCACAGCGAGCGGTGCGTGCCGAACTCGGAAATTTCGCCGGAAGAGCGTTTACTGACGTAGATGGTGATTGAAATCACGCTGATGAAGGTGCTGACAAAAATCAGCGCCACCAGCCACGACGGGATGTGCCCGATCCGCAGCGCGTGATAAAACGACACGACATCCGTAATCGGCGCGCTGGCGTGCAAAAAGATTTTCGTTAGCCACGCGATCAGGATCAGGACGAAAATGAACATGTAGTTGCGTTTCATCCGCCGCCCGATGGCCTCCAGCTTGGTGATCTTGAAGCAGGGCAAAATCAGATCTTCGCACACGAGTTTTTTCCATTCGCCCTGGAGCAGCTCGCGATTTTCCATGACCATCGGAACAAGAAAATGCGCTTCGAGCATGCGGACACGCGCGCGGAACGCGTCGTAAAACCGGTATCTACGCGACTCGATCCAAAGCAGGACGGCAACAATCGCCAGATTAAAAAAGAAAATGATGTGTGGCACTTCGCGCGTGGAAAAGGCGATTGTAATAATGGCGGTGCTGCTGGTGATGGCCCAGTTTGTGGTCATGTCCAGCCGTTGCCGCCACACCATGATCCGTCCCAATTCGCCTCGATAAAAATGCGACATCGCGTTGACATAGCCGGGATCGTAGATGCTGTGCTGCAAGGAGATTGTGCGCTCCTCTTTCGGGGCTACAGCTGTATCTTGATTTGCCACAATTCTGCCGCGCCAAGCGGTGCGCCTGGCTTACAATTACTGGATAACTGCGATTGCAGCATAATCCAATAAATCTCTCCGCCCGCATGCCTATCGCCCTCGCAGATCTACTGGATGAAGAACAGGTTATCCTTAAGTTGCGCTCCCGAAAACCGGCGAACGCGATTCGCGAGATCGTGAAGATGCTGGGATCCGAGAATGGTCCAAGGAAAATTGCCAATCCGCAGGCGTTTCTCAAACAGGTCCTCGAGCGTGAGCAAACGCACCCGAGTGTGGTTGAAAACACCGTGACGTTTCCGCATACGCGCACGGATTTGGTCGATGAAATTGTGGTCGGCGTCGGGCGTAGCCGGGCTGGCATTCCATTCGGCGAAAATCAGCAGCGCGCGCATCTGATTTTCGTGATCGGTGTCCCGGAACGTTTGATCAACGATTACTTGATTTGTGTCGGCACCTTGGCGCGATTGGTAAAAGATCAGACGATTCGTTCGCGATTGCTCAATGCCGGAACGGCGCGCGAATTCATTGAGGCTCTAACAACGGAGACCCTGTAGCCGCGTCTCTATAAGTTTGGACGTTGAGACCCGATGCTGAGAAATGCTCAGATTGATCGCGTCACAATTCAGTTTGCGTGAATTCCGATGACGCGGCTATCTTGGGACCCGTGTTCAGCTTGACCATGCTCGGCAGCGGAAGTGCGGGAAACAGCGCGCTGGTGGCAACCGATCATGGCAGGGTTCTGGTGGATGGTGGGCTGAGCGCGCGCCAAGTGGTATTGCGTCTGGAGCAATGCGGCATTGCGCCGGAGCAACTCGACGGCGTGGTTCTCACCCACGAGCACACCGATCACATCTGCGGCCTTGAAGTTCTCTGCCACAAATTTGATTTGCCGATTTATTGCAATCGGCTCACCGCCGAAGCGCTTCGGTCCAACGGGCTCGTGGAACGATGTCGCAATTGGCGGCTCTTTGCGACCGGGGCGGAGTTTTCCATCTGCGACGTGACAGTGCAAACGTTTCCCGTGCCGCATGACGCGGTCGATCCGCTCGGGTTCGTGTTTTCCGCCGGTTCCGGCAGCCTCGGATTTATTACCGATCTCGGTTACGTTACCAAAATGATCGTGGAACGGTTGCGTCATGTGCAAACACTGGTGATCGAGACCAATCACGATGAAAAACTTCTGCAGAACGACACGCACCGTCCCTGGCCGGTGAAACAGCGCATCCAGTCTCGGCATGGACATTTATCGAACACGGCTGCGGCAGGCGTGATCGAAGAACTGTTACCGGGAAAAATCGAGCGTGTCGTGTTGGGACATCTCAGCCGGGATTGCAATACGCCGGCACTCGCGTTAGGCGCCGTGCGTGCGTCGCTGGAGAGGTGCGGCAGACGCGACGTCGAAGCTTATTGCGCGACTCAATTTGAAATCAGTCCACGATTTCGAGTCGGCGAGACCGAGCCCGGCGCGTTTCAGTCAACGTTCGAAAACACTTTTTTCCAAAGCGCGGTGTAACGGCTGGATCACAAATGGCGTGACCTCCGAAACTCGTCCAGTTGCGGCAGCGCTGCGTTTGTGTGATCACGAAGCATGTACGCAGTTGAGCTCGACCAGTCGAAACGCCTCCTTGTGATCAGCGCTGCGCAACGCGTCACGGCGCAGCAAGTCAAGGCGGTTGCCGAGCGCGTGCACGAGCTGTTGCAGGGGGTTGGCCCGGGTTTTCGCGTTCTGGTGGATTTCCGCTGGCTGGACTCAATGGATTCTGCCGCAGCACATCATGTCGCCAAAATTATGGAAACGCTTACGGAAAAA
>QHPE01000208.1:7175-10666 GCA_003218945.1 Verrucomicrobiota bacterium
CACTACGGCCCGGAGATCGCGATCACTACCTACGAAACGCTGGCCGACGCGCTGCAAGCTATCGCAACGAATGTCAATTCTCCGAGCGCCGATGTGGCGCAGTAGGGACGCCCTCGCGACTTGGATGGCAGTCACAATTTCGGCCAACCGCGCTTGAGCGTCGCATTGGCCTGCGCTACGGTTTGGGCGGGATGCTCGACATGATTCTGGGATGCCTCAAGTGGGCTGCGGTGGGGTTTGTTGTCGCTTTCGTCCTGATGAAACTGTTCGAGGCCAGCCAAATTCACGACGATATCCCAAAGCCCGCATTCAAAATACGCCAGACTAAGCGCGTGACGTTCGTGTTATCGACGTTCGCCGCGATGTTTTCGGCTTTGGTGTGGTTGCTTGTGCAAAAACTGGACTGATCTCTCACTTCGCGGTAGGGACAGCATGAGGCACTGTCCCCCGAAAGGTTTCGGGGCAGGCGGCATCCCCACGACAAGTTTGGCTTATCCCATGTAAAAGCCGCCGTTCACGTTAAGCACGTGACCAGTGATGTAACTGGCCATCGGCGAAGCCAGAAACAGCGCCGCATCGACGATCTCATGCGTTTCGCCGAGGCGTCCGAGCGGAATTTGTTTAGTGAAATTTTGAGCTACTTCTTCCGGCATACCCTTGCTCATCCCTACGTCGATGAAACCAGGCGCGATCGCGTTTACGGTGATGTTCTGACGGGCAAATTCGCGTGCCGAGACTTTGGTTAACGCAATGATCCCTGCCTTGCTCGAGGAATAATTTGCTTGTCCGAACAGACCCATCTGCCCGCTAACAGATGACATATTGATGACTCGGCCGCTACTGCGCAGGATGGCAGCGGCTTTTTGTGTCACGTTGAATGTGCCGACCAGATTAACACGGATGACGTTCTCGAAATCGTCCAAGGTCAGTTTCCTAATGGTGCGATCGCTGATGACCCCGGAATTGTTCACCAAAATGTCGAGCCCGCCGCGCTGTTCCTGTATCTGCTTCATCATCGCCTCGACCTGTTGCGGATGTGTGACGTCACAGTCGATTACGAGCGGGTCGACCAATGCATCCGCCACTTTCATCGCCTCGGCCTTGTTCTGGCCCTGCGCGTCCGGGAGATAATTCACCGTGCATTGCGCTCCGCGCTGACCAAACGCCTTGATCATTTCTGCGCCAATGCCGCGAGAACTACCGGTGACGAGCACAACTTTGCCGGTGAAATCCAGTGAGTCGCTCATGACGATTGATCCGTCACTTCAGAATATCGGCGCACAATGAATGCGGTGGGCAAGCCGATCAAGCAGATGTGAATGGCCAGCTCGAGTACCTCATTGGAGAGCCGGTGGCGAAACGTTGGGAATGCAGTCGGCAACACAATCCAGTACATCACCATGTAAACGCCAATCCCAAGGGAAACGCCTGAAACGAACGGCCTTTTCGTCAAAAACCGTATCTTGCGGCTGGTCAGGTAAAAGATCGACACTACTACGAATGCAACGAAGAAGTGAATCGCCAGACCCAAGCCGACCGTAGCGAGTCCGCCTTCGAATGACTTCGTGCCAAGCAATCCAGCGGCGATTCCCTGCAATCCGCGCTGTACTGCGATCCCGCGTTGCCACCAAATCGCAAGCGCCGAGGAAATGTCCAAGACGCCGACCACCAGACCAGCGGTAACGATTGCACGAAGCGCTCGGAAGTTGTTCATACGGCTTGGCTAGTTTGTTGGCGCAATCCAAACGGATAGGACATGTCGAGCAAGTTTAACCAGGAAATCACGAAACCAAGAAATTAGATTCCAACGAGTTTTTCCTGTTTTCCTGATTTCCTGATTTGTTGTTATCTCTTAGGACACATGGCTTCACCAATCCGCATCCTGACCGCCGTCCCGATTTGTGACGGGCACGACAGCGCGATCAACACGATCAACTTGGAATTCATCCGGCATGGGATCGAAGTGATTTACCTTGGGTATCACCGGTCTGTGGCTGACATCGTTCGCGCGGCAATCCAGGAGGACGTCCGCGCGATTGGTATTTCGAGTTATAACGGTGGGCACATCGAGTTTTTCGCTGCTGTTGTCGATCTCCTGCGCAGGAGTGGCGCCGACGACATCAAAGTTTTCGGAGGCGGCGGCGGGACGATTACGCATGACGATGCTGCAGCCATGAGACGCAGAGGCGTGGATGAAATTTTCTTTGCCGGCACATCGCTTCACGACACGGTCAAGTTTGTCCATCGACGCTATGGCAAACCGCGCAGCAAACGGTCGCGTCCCAAATCCTTTGATCGGGAGCTCGGGCACAGACTCACGAAGATCGAGGATGCCTACTATGCAACTAGAAGCAGAAAACGCCGGACGCCGAAGAACAAACGTCGAATGCAGAACGTCACAATCGCAAATCGCAAATCGCAGATCGCAATTCCAAGGGTCATCGGTTTCACCGGGCCGGGCGGCGCGGGAAAAACAACGCTGATTGATGAACTCGTTCTCCGGTTTCTCAATCGAAATCCCAAGGGGCGCATCGCGATTTTGTCGCACGACCCCAGCGTAGTCGGCGAAGGCGCGCTGCTCGGCGATCGCGCCACGATGATCAATTCGCAGGATGATCGTGTATTCATGCGCAGCATGGCCACGCGCGGACAAGCCGGCGGACTCTCGCCCGCGACGCACGATTGCCTGGCGCTGCTGGCGCAGTCGAATTTCGAGCACGTCATCATCGAGACGGTGGGCACTGGCCAGGAGGCAATGCCATTTCAAAAAAATGGAATTGTCGATGTGACGGTGCTGGTGATGAATCCGGATTACGGCAGCCGGTTGCAGTTGCAAAAAATCGTAATGCTCGACCTGGCTGACATTGTGGTGGTGAACAAGAGCGATCTCCAGCGCGCACGCACCGCGCACACCGAAATCGAGCAGCGTCTCGAACAAAACCGGCAAACCCAGCAGCTGGTGGACACCGTTGCGAAACGGCACCGTGATCCTGGCGTGGACCGGTTGTTTGAGTTAATCTCAAAAGAATCTGTAGCGGCGGTCTATGACCGCCGAACTAAGCAAAAACGGCACTCCTAGAGCGCCGCTACAGCAGGACGCAAAATTCTATGAGCAAACTCGGGCAAGTCGTCGAATCGGTTGAGAATTATAACCAGTTCGTCCTCGATCAGGTAAAACGAGCACGCACGGATCAAAAGTTCGGGCGCGATCTGCTTGGTCGCTGGAACGACGTCAAAGCGAAAATCCCGGTGACGCGTACAGCAACTGCTATTTCGCTGCCGCGCCTGGCGTTACCGGAAATTGATGAGCCGGGTGAGATCGCGCGTTATATCTTTGGCGAAGGTTTGCCGGGCGAGTTTCCGTATTTGAACGCCGCATATCCGGAGATGTATCTCGAGCCGATCCGCGAGATCGAGAGCTTTGAGAAGAACGGCGGAACTGTAGCGGCGGGCGTGTCACCTTCAAAGCAGTCTAAAACGCAGCCGACACC
>QHPE01000209.1 GCA_003218945.1 Verrucomicrobiota bacterium
CGAAATCATCGTTGTGGACGACTCATCCACTGATGGAACTCAACAGCTTTTGAAAGAAAAAATTTCGCCGATGGTCGATCAAATTATTTATCAGCCCCGCAATTGCGGCAAAGGCGCGGCGCTCCGGGCCGGGTTCGCCACTGCTACTGGCGATGTGATTTTGGTGCAGGACGCCGATCTCGAATACAACCCGGCCGATTATCCAACTTTGCTCGAGCCGATTCTCTCGGGAAATGCCGATGCGGTCTTCGGCTCACGCTTCATGGGAGGCCGACCGCATCGTGTTCTCTATTTCTGGCACATGGTTGGAAACAGATTTCTCACGTTGCTCTCAAACATGTTCACCAATCTGAATCTGACCGATTTAGAGACGTGCTACAAAGCGTTCCGTGCGCCGTTGGTAAAGAATCTTGACCTTCGCGAAGATCGATTCGGGTTCGAGCCAGAAGTAACGGCAAAGTTGGCGAAGGCGAGATGCCGCATTTACGAAGTGGGCATTTCTTATAACGGCCGCACCTACAGCGAAGGCAAAAAAGTGAATTGGAAAGATGGGTTCCACGCCATTTACGCAATCTTGCGCTACAATTTGTTCGGATAGCGCGGAAAGGGCGTCCGCTGGGATATCGAGTGCCTGTAATACGTCGGCCGGCCAAATAACTGCTTGACCACAAGCGGTATCCTAGCGGATAGAGCCCGACGTGAAAGCCTTAGCTCGTTTCGCCGTTTTGGCAGGAAGCGTGGCGCTGACATTTTTCGCCATGGCCGGTCCGGAGCCACTTCCAGTCAATGAATCAAAGAATGTATCAAAGCCGGAAGAACCGCGTGTCTGGCAGGGTTTCTACATCGGCATCAACGCCGGGTATGCCTTCGATTTGCATAGTGAGGTGAGCGATCTCGATTTTTTAAACGCCGGTCCGCCGGTACGAACTTTCTCATTCGATTCCGACGGCCCAGTCGCCGGCGGACAAGTTGGATTTAACCTACAACCGTTGAGTTGGCTCGTGCTCGGAATAGAAGGCGACACCGGCTATCTCGGAGTGCATGGACGCGCGAGGCAGCCCGGTTCACCTCCTGGCGGGACGTTCGCGGAGATCAATCCGGGCGTCTACGCAACGGCGCGCGGGCGAATCGGCTGGGCTCACGATAACTGGTTGCTATATGTGACCGGCGGCTGGTTCGGTTCGGATTATGAGCGGCGCGTGGAGGACAATGAGATCTGTTCTTGCGGATTCCAGCTCGGCCACGCCGCCAACGATGACTTCAAATCCGGTTACACGGTTGGCGGCGGCTTGGAATGGTTGTTCAGAGAACACTGGTCGTTGCGCGTCGAATATCTCTACTTCAACGTGGGGGACGGAACGGTTACCGTGCCGATCTTCCAGCAGGGCCCTTTTCGTTTCGGCTTTGATGACGACGGCGGCCACATCGTGCGCGGCGGTCTGAACTTCAAGTTCTAGCTATCGGGTCAGCCAGGGGTGAGATCGTACTATCTCCGGATTGTCACGGTGGCTGTGTTAAAGCCCGTCGTGGTGAAGTAGCCAGGTCCATTGACGATCGTCATCGGCGCGGTCCTGTTTGTCTTCCGCGCGAGGTTCTTTAAAGCCGTGATAGTGACCGTGGCCGACGTCTTACCTGCCGGAATCGTGATCTTCCCGAAGATGCCGCTCAAACTATAGTCAACCCCAAAAATTGCGGTGCCGCTCATGACATAGGAAACAGTCAGCGGTTGAGTTAGAGGACCCTTTGGCAGGGTAACCATAAAGGTGGTCTTACCTCCTGTGCCAATGGAGCTTAAAATATTGCAAAGGCGAACCCCGGTGGTAGCAGGCGCTACGCCGAGCTGTTCAGCGATCCCGAGCGAACATCCGTTGGCGTCGGTAATAACGACGTTGTAGCCACCGCTGGTTAGGCCAGTGAAGGTCGTGCTTCCGCCGGACGGGGGAGCGCCGCCGTTAAGCGTGACCGAATACCCAGGAGTCCCACCGTTGGCTATAACTGTCATGGTCCCGTCAGCAGCAATACTGGAGCTCGCTGGCGTCGTCGTAATCGATGCGTTGATCGCCGTTGGGATCACGATCGTCTTTGTCTGGCTAGGTCCTAAGCAGGCATTGCTATCTCTGACAGCAACGGTGTGTGAGCCGGCGCCGAGGTTGTCAAAGGTCGCCGGTGAAGTGCAAGGCGCAAATGAACCGTTGTCCAAGCTGCATTCGTAGCCAGGGGTTCCGCCCGAGAACGTCACAGTCATGCTGCCAAGCTGACCGTTGCATAACGGATCAGCCTTACTCGATGAGGCAGTTACCGCCGTCGGAATCGTCACGATAGCATCGGTGGTTGTGGTGCAACCATTCGCATCTTTCACTGTGATTGTGTAGGACCCGCTAGCTAAGCCACTGAACACGTTTGAAGCCTGAAAGTTCGTTCCGTCAATGGAGTAGCTCAGTGCACCGGTGCCGCCTGAAGCCGTTACCGTGATCGAACCCGTGCCGGTGCTGCAGGCAGGATTAGTCGCCAAAGCTGAAGCGGTAAGGCCTGAAGCAGGTTGAATGATCGTGACGGGCTGAGTAGTCGTGCAGCCGTTTGCATCCTTGACCGTGATCGTGTAGGAACCGGCGGCCAGATTGCTGAACGTTCCGCTGTTGCCAAAGTTAATCCCGTCTATCGAGTAAGTGTAGGGGGCCGTTCCACCAGAGCCCGCAACAGTTACGCTGCCGGTCGAAGAGCCGAAGCACGCGACGTTGGTTTGAGCACTGATCGAGGAGCCAAGCGCTGCAGCCGGTTGTGTGATCGTGACCGGCTGAGTTGTGGTGCAACCATTGGCGTCCTTGACCGTGACCGTGTAGGAACCTGCCGCCAAGTTGCTGAACGTTCCACTTGCTCCAAAGTTCACACCGTCTTTGGAAAACGTGTACGGAGAAGTTCCGCCAGAACCCGCGACTGTTACGCTGCCGGTCGAGCCGCCGAAGCAGGCAACATTGGTTTGCGAACTAATCGAGGAACTAACAGCTGCGGCCGGTTGTGTGATCGTGACTGGCTGGGTCGTGGCGCAACCATTGGCATCTTTAACCGTGATTGTGTAGGAACCGGCCGCCAAGCTGCTGAAAGTACCACTCGCACCAAAGGTAGTGCCATCGATCGCGTAACTGTAAGGAGAAGTTCCACCAGAGCCCGTAACTGTCACGCTGCCGGTCGAACCACCAAAGCAGGCAACATTGGTTTGCGAACTAATCGATGCCGAGACTGCTGAAGCAGGTTGAGTGATCGTGACCGGCTGTGTCGTTGTGCAGCCGTTGGCATCTTTGACAGTGATCGTGTAGGAACCGGCCGCCAGACTACCGAACATTCCGCTGTTGCCAAAGGTAGTACCGTCTATCGAGTAAGTGTAGGGGGTAGTTCCACCAGAGCCCGCAACAGTTACGCTGGCGGTGGAACCACCGAAGCACGTGACATTGGTTTGCGAACTGATCGAGGAATTCAGGGCTGCCGCTGGTTGAGTGATCGTGACCGCTTGCGTCGTGGTGCAACCATTGGCGTCCTTGACTGTAACGGTGTATGAACCTGCCGCCAAGCTGCTGAAAGTGCCGCTCGCACCAAAGTTAGTGCCATCGATGGAGTAGGTGTAAGGAGAAGTCCCACCCGAGCCTGCGACGGTTACGCTGCCGGTTGAACTGCCAAAGCATCCGACGTTGGTTTGGGAACTTATTGACGAGCCAACGGCTGAGGCGGGCTGTGTGATCGTGATCGGCTGGGTCGTAGAGCAACCGTTCGCGTCCTTGACTGTGATCGTGTAGGAACCGGCAGCCAGGCTACCGAACGTTCCGCTGTTGCCAAAGGTAGTACCGTCTTTGGAAAACGTGTAGGGAGAAGTTCCGCCAGAACCCGCGACTGTTACGCTACCGGTGGAACCACCAAAGCACGCGACATTGGTTTGCGAACTTATCGATGCCGAGACTGCTGCGGCCGGTTGGGTGATCGTGACCGGCTGGATTGTGGTGCACCCATTGGCATCCTTAGCCGTAACCGTATACGACCCGGCGGCGAGATTGCTGAACGTGCCGCTGTTACCGAACGTAACGCCATCAATTGCGTAAGTGTAAGGACCTGTTCCGCCCGATCCCGCGACTGTGACGCTGCCGTTCGAGCCGCCGAAGCAGGCAACATTGGTTTGGGAGCTAATCGAGGATGAGACTGCGGACGCAGTCTGAGTGATCGTGACCGCCTGCGTCGTGGTGCAGCCATGAGCATCCTTGATGATGACCGTGTAGGGGCCTGCGGCCAAATTGTTAAAGGTCCCGCTAACGCCAAAGTTGGTGCCATCTATAGAGTAGGTGTACGAAGGAGTTCCACCCGAACCCGCGACCGTTACACTTCCGGTTGAGCCGCCAAAGCAACCAACATTTGTTTGCGAGGTTATCGATGATCCAACTGCTGAAGCTGGCTGGGTGACGTCGATCATGACGTCCTTGGTACAACTGCCGGTCGCAACAACGTGCACAGTTTTCGTTCCGGCGCTCAGACCGGTAAATGTAGTCGACCCTCCATCGGTCAAGACTGTCTGCGTTGTGGCGCCGAGGGTTACCGAGTAGGGCGGAGTACCACCATTAATCGTAGCCGTGACCGAGCCGTTGGAGCCGCCGAAGCAGCTCACCGCGCTTTGCGTTAATGACGCAGTGAAACCGGCGCTGAAAGAAGTCGCGATCGGCGTAACGAAGTCATCCAGGACCGAACTCGCACTTGTAGATGTTTTTGTCCTGACGAAAACGCTGTGGACTGAGATCCCGGAACATGGATCAACATTTGCTTGAATTAGTGCGGTGGCATCGATCGACATCTCGACAAACTGGTTCTTCGAGTAGGTTGTGCCGCCGAAGGCGCCATACGGCACCGACACCCCATCCACTGTGTTGGTTGCCACGTACGCGCTGGCCGCGCCGATAGATGCGGTGATGTCCACCCACTGATAAGTGCCCGCAACGCTCTTCCACTGATAGACGATGACTGAGGCGAGCGCTCCTCCGCTGTTGTATTGCGCCGTCACCAAAAGATCGTTCACAATTCGTCCGCCCGTAGCGAAAAGCGGATCTCCGGCAACCGCGCCGGCAGGATTCGTCACGAAATGTCCGCACGGAGCTGACGAACAGCCCACGTCGCTGACCTGGGTCAGATCAGCCTGAGTCAGCTCGAAATCAACAAAGGAAGTTCCATTGTTGGACAGTCTATCGGCGGACGCGGTTACCCAGCGGTGACCAGCGCTATCTTTCGAGATGTGAACATAAACGTTGTTTAAGTCCCCCTTGTTGCCGGCGCTCGCGGTCTTCCACGTATAGGTGTTCGGATTGTCGTTTATCCCATGGCTGCCCGAGAAAACATCATCAGTCCCGTTGTAGGCATCGAGGCGCCGGTAGGTGACGGTGGAATCGATCGGAACGCCGCCGGGATTCGTAAGCAGTCCCGTTGTGCCAGCACCATTCGCGATCCAGTCTGTGTGTCCCATCGCAGCAGTGGCGACAACACCACCTTGAATCTCGAAGCCACCCGGATCCCCGTTCAAAGCGATGCCAGGCCCCACGACATCGGTGAATTGAGTTGTGGCCACGACACTCCCTTGGGTGGCCGTCAGGGTAAAGACGACTCCGATGTCATGGCTCTGGATGACAAAGTCGGTATTGGAAAAATTTCCAGCCGCATCCGGCGTCGCGGAAGCATCCCACGGAAGATCATTGTCGGACTCGTCAATGTGGAGAGCCACCGGCTGACCCGGGATCCAGCCCGAACCACTAATCGCGACGGTTTCCCCAGGCGCGTAATCGTTCTTGTCTGTGGTAACGGTAGAACCGGCGGTAACCTGAGCCAAGTGAAGTTGGCTCGATGCCATCAGCCCAATTAAAACTAGAACAGCGCCGAGAAGTGGCGCGATTCGACTCGTTAAGGGAGCGGCTGCTCGAAAAATCTTGCTCATATGCGTGATGTCGGAAGAACGCGAAACGCCCTAGAGATCTCGGGGTTGCGCCGCGCTGCGTCTCAAATCCCCATACCAATCGTAAATTTCCATATCAGCCATAACAACAAATCTGGCAAAAAAGGTCAATAGAAATAAGAAAAAATCTGATGCTGCCGTAGTTAAATCTCTCACCGCGCGTCAACTCCTTGGCCGAACCGTTCTTCATCAAATAACCTGCGGCCTCGGCGTGCAGCGCCCCGTTCGGCATAGACGCGTTCCGATTGACGCGACGATTAGAATCCGGGCATCCGGAAATTCCTTGGCCAGCTCCCTAATCCAAAGAATCCCGTCCCGATCTTCAAGGAACGGCTCAATTAAAAGAATATCCGGGCGAAAGTGCCATCCTAACATCGAGCAAACAGCTCAGAAGAGCGCAGCGCGACGAATAACTTCCTTGACGAGTGAAATTCGACACGGCAAAAGGGAAGCGCACGGGAGGCGCGGCTAGTTTGGTAAAAAACCGTTTTAATCTTTTAGTCGCGCTTATTGGCGCGGGGATGATGTCGATCTTGGCGGCAACAAGTTTTGCGCAAGGGCCGAGTTCGCAAGATGTCGATCGTGCCCAATTACTTCAGGGCCAGACGCAGCCGCCGTTCGGACCGGCGGGATTGCCCGAGGGCGTCGAAGATGGACATGCCGCGTCCAGTCCGAACGATGCCGACATTGGAGAGCAGGAAATTTTGAAACGTGCGGCGCAATATCAACCGCTCACGTTTTTATTGGCTTCTCCGATTTTCTACACATCGAATGTGGCGCTGACACGGAGCGGCGAAAAGAGCGACGTGGTGATCGCGCCGACAGTGGGTGCTTTTTATGATCCGCAGATCACAAAAACGCTCTACGGGCATTTCGGTGCGCGAGAGCAAGTCTTTTACTACGGCGATAATACCGGATTCGATTTCGGTAGCCTGGATGTGGAAGCAGGACTGAATTATTTCCTGCCGCAATTCCACAATCTCATTCTCCGCGGCGAATACGATTTCAATCGGCTGACCTTCGACGACCGGCTCGGAGATGAATTTTTCTCGAATCATTCGCTCATATTTAACGCCGAACTGCCATTCCGGTTCAGCAGGGCGCAACAGCTTTCGGTCGGCGCGGACGCGAACATTAGTGTAGCTGCGGATCATCAAAGTCCGCGGCGGAATGATTATGAAGGTTACGTCGGTTACTCAGCGAGCCTGACCCGCGCATTGACGATCAATGCCGTTGGCCGCGTGGTAGTACGCGATTATCATCAAAATGGCCGGACCGACGTGAGCGAGATTCTTTCGGCCACGGCGAGTTATCGCCTGACGAATTGGTGCTCGGTCAGCGCAATCAGTTCTTTCGCGCACAACGACTCGAACAAGGACGTCTTCGATTACGACGTCGCGAACGTCGGCGGTGCAATCGCGCTCACTGCGAAATTTTAGAAGACGCAATGAGGATTAACCGCGCTTTCCGATTCTGTCTGATCAGATCGGTTCCTCTGATCTGGGCCATCGCCGCGACAACGTCGACAATCGCGACCGAGCTCAACCAAGCGACCATCACGCGACTGATCAATAATGTGCAATTGCGCCCGAGGCAGGAGGCGCCGCGTGCCGCAGTTTTAAATGATAACGTGCCCGACGGCACAAAGGTGGCGACGGGCATGGATTCACGCACCGAGCTGACTTTTACCGATCAGACATCGGCGCGTCTCAGCGCGAACACGATTTTCAGTTTCGATAAAGGAACGCGCAATCTCGATCTTGCCGAGGGAGCGATGCTCCTGCGAGTTCCGAAAGGAGTGGGCACCGCAAAAATCACAACGGGTGCTGTCACAGCCGCGATTAACGGAACGACTGTAATAGTGGAGTGTCACCCGCATGCCTATCTCAAGTTCATCAGCCTGGAAGGCACAGCTCGTTTGTATTTGAAGCGCCGCTGGGGCGAATCGGTGCTGGTTCGGCCGGGGCAGGTGTTGATCACGAATCCGGACGCAAAGAGTTTACCCGACCCAGTAGATGTCGACCTTGAACGCTTACTAAAAACGTCGCTCTTGATTATCGATTTTCCACCGCTTGGCAGCCAACACTTGATGGCGAAGGAAAGTGAAAAACAACAGCGGGCGAAATCGAAGAGGACCTTGATCGATACCAATCTGGTCATCTTTGGAAAGGGGACGCTGGTCTCGCTTACCAATCCCGTGCCGACGAACGCAGCGACCCCGGCCGCGCCCGCTTCCGCGGCGCCACGATCGATCGCAATTCCATCGTCAACCGACGTTGGCACGATTCAAACGCCGTCAACCCCGGAGTCGAGTTCGACCGGATTGCCTGCGATAAATTACGGAGCAGATAACACGCGCTAGCATATGAACCTTTTCAAAACAGGCGCCAGCTGGGTTCTATTTTGCTTTTTTACTTTTGTTCATCTTTCGGCGGTGGCGAATGCGGCAGAGCTACGAGCTGCGCGCGTGACTCAAATTATTAACGATGTGAAATTGCTTCCCGGACAAGCGGCGGCGCGGGCAGCAGTTGTGAACGATAACGTCGGCGCTGGCACCGCCGTGCGCACGGGAGTGGATTCTCGCACCGAGCTGACCTTCTCCGATCTTACGATCACGCGTCTGGGTGCAAACACGGTTTTCGGTTTCAATGAAGGAGCTCGCCAGGTCGATCTCGGTAGCGGCGCGATCCTCGTGCAAGTCCCGCGAAACGAGGCCGAAGTAAAGATCCGCACAGCCGCTGTTACAGCCGCCATCACTGGCGGCACAGCCCTCTTTGAATCTCATAAAGGCTTACCGACCAAACTCCTCATGCTTGAAGGAATCGGCCGCTTTTATCCGACAGGTCACCCCGAGCAAGCTGCGATTGTTCATG
>QHPE01000210.1 GCA_003218945.1 Verrucomicrobiota bacterium
TGAACAGCACAAGGAATATAACGAACAGGACTTTCGCAATGCCCGCCGATGCCGCGGCGATACCGCCAAACCCAAAGACCGCTGCCACGAGCGCGATGATCAGAAAAACTACAGCCCAACCTAACATGTTTCACCTCCTCAGAGATTAAATCGTATTTGCAGAGTGCCTCGCGCGCCTGTGGGTGTGTGTTCGCGCACAGAGACTTGGCGCCGATTCTAGCGGTTTGCCCCAGCGGGAAACATCACCTTGTCGGGTGCTGCATTAAGCGCCGCGAGAAGTTTTTTGATCAATCGACTTTTGACGCGCCCCGCTTCACGCGGTGCAACGAGATAACGCACAATCGCTTCCAGCCACGTATTATCGGCGACTCGAAAAATCACGCGCGGATGCTCGTGCACATCCAATTCGTCCACCGGCGTGCGGGCTAGTAAATCTCGAAACGTTTCCACTCGTTTGAGCATCTCCTTTCCCAGCTCTTCCTCGGTGATTTTCTGCATGGTTTTGGCGATAAACTCCAAGTCCGCATTGTAACCCACCTGGAATTTCACCTCGTTCCAGATGTAAGGAAAAAGTGGCCACGAATAGTTATAGATGAGTTCGTCGAGTACTTTTTCATTCGGGAATTTGATCAGCCGTCCGCTGGGATGATCACCGGTAATGTACTGCCCGCCGAATTCCCACAACGTCGTGTCGAGGTAACCGACATCAATCACGTCTCCAGTGGCGTCGCCGATTTTGATGCGGTCGCCAACGCGAAAAGGCTGGCGAACCAGAATGTAAATCCATGCGATGAAACTTTTCATCGGAGTTTGTACCGCCAGCCCGATGATGATCGAGCCAACGCCAAGCGCGGCCACCGCGCCGTACCAATTCACGAAAACGATCGACACCACGATGAGGGCGACGGCGAGCCCCACCACCAAATGCGCTATGCGCTGGAGGGTGAAACGAGTCGATGCATCCTCGATACGCGCAATTCCATAAACGGACATCGCTCGCGCGGCTGCCAGCACGATGGTGATCAGCACCGCACCTCGGAGAATTCGCTTAGAAATATCAAGCCCAGCCTGCGGCAACGGAATCAGTTTCGCACTGACGAGAAAGTAAGAAACGGCGCAGATGGCAAGGGCAACCGCGTAAGCCACGAACCAGAATCTGTCGCGATCGGGCGGTTGAATCTTTTCGCGATGCTTTTCGCCTGTCGCCCGCTCCAGCTCTTTGCGAATTTCAGGTCGTTTACGGAGTTCCTCCGCTGTTTCTGCCATCATGATTAGAATCGAACCGCGCGCAGGAACAGGCCGCACGCGCCGAGGCACTTCGCTTCATCGAAAAACCGCTGAACTTGCCACCCGCGACGAATCTCAAAGTGTGCTATCAAACACCGACATTGCAGAGCTGCTCGCGCAACAGGCGGAACGAGAAACGGGTATTCTTTCTCGCGCATTTCGTCGAGCCGCGCGCAGTGCGTTTCTCTGGCCGGCAGAGGTATCGGATCTGATCGAGCAAAACCGGGCCTTAACCGAGCTGCGCGGCGTCGGTCCGTTTATCGAGAAACAAATTCGAAATTGGATGGAAAAACCGCCGCGTCGCGCGAAAACAGTTCCTGCGGTTCGCCAGGACTTCATCTCGCTGGCGGAAGCGCGGCGGCGCCTCGCCAGACGACCTGCCTGGCCGAAAAAGCTGCATGGCGATTTACAAATGCACAGTCGCTGGAGCGATGGATCGGGGACAATTGCGCAAATGGCTCACGCCGCGAAAGAACGCTCATATGAATACATCGGCATCACCGATCATTCGAAGACGTTGAAGATCGCAGGCGGAATCGACGAGCGCGCCTTGAAAGCACAAGGAGCGGAAATAACCGAAGTGAATGTCGCGATTCGAAAATCAGGTCTAGACCTCACAGTCCTCCGTTCGATCGAGATGAATCTCAACCCACGCGGCGAAGGCGATATGTCGCCGGAGTCTTTGGTAAATTTGGATCTTGTTCTTGGCTCGTTCCATTCCTCGTTACGTGCGACCGAAAATCAAACGGAGCGTTATCTCGCAGCGTTGCGGAATCCAAACATTCACATCCTCGGTCATCCGCGCGGCCGCATTTACAATTTTCGGATCGGTCTCAAGGCAGATTGGCCGCGAGTGTTTGCGGAAGCGGCCCGGCTCGACAAGGCGGTGGAGATTGATTGCTATCCCGACCGGCAGGACCTGAACGTTGAGCTACTCAAATTTGCGCGCGAACACGGAACACGCATTTCGCTCGGAACAGACGCTCACCACCCGTGGCAATTGGAATTTATTGACGTTGGCTTGGCGGCTGCACTCCGAGCCAGGATCCCAGATGATAGAATTCTCAACTTCATGCCGCGGGGCGAACTACAGGCATGGACGCAACGCCTGCGCGATCGCAACACATCTAAAACATAAAATTGCACACTATCATCGCGCCTTGCTCCCCACGGAGATCACAACTGGCCTCAGGTTATACGTGATTCACGCATGACGCGGGTCACCCTGCCAAATCGTTAGGGCAGCAGGTTTGACCGTGATTTCAACTGCGCCTCGCAGCCGCTTGTTATTTTTGTTCCCGCTCGGCCACTGCCTGCCGTCAAGATGCATTGCGCCGGTCGGCGAATGAATAATCAGCTTGCGAAACTTCCGCGCCGTTGGCGACCCGCGTTCCTTTCGTCCCGCCAGGTGCGCATCGACATGCTTAATGAAAGCCTTGCGTTCATGCTCGCGCACCGCCACAAAATCCAGCTGGCCATCATCCGTTTTTGCTTTTGGAGCGAGATGGAGCGCGGGACCAGCCGAGCGAATGTTCATTGCTCCCCAGAGGATACAGCCATCCGAAATATCTTCGCCTTCAATGCTCATTTTCCATCGACGCGCCGGATAATCGACTGCTAACTCTCGCAGGAGAGACAGGTGCGCCTTGAGTTCTTCCTCTGGAGAAGCATCCTTTTTTTCGTTCGCCTCTGCGACGGGAAAGTAGTCGGCGAACAACCCGCCTCCCGCCGCCTCCAAAAAGTATTCCGTCCGCGAGGAAGTGCGCGCAACGCCAACATCGAACGGCCGTCTTTTTCCGCAGTGAACCGATTGAAGGATTTCCTCGACAGATCCGGTGAAACCGAGGCTGCGCGCCAGATTGTTCGCGGTGCCCAGGGGCAAAATCGCCAGCGGGATGCCGCTGTCCAAAAGTTGCCACGCAGTTTTGTGCACCGTGCCGTCTCCTCCGGCGGCAATGACGAGATCCACCGGTTTTTCGAAGGCTTGTTTCCAGCCACGTTTTTTTATCGATTGATAGAATGCCTGATGGCCGGATCTCGTCAGGCTTGCCAGCAATTGTTTTTTGCTGTGTTCACGGTCTCCGGCTTTCGGATTGTGGATCAACAGGATTCGCATGACTGGTCTGTTACAGCCGTTACTGTCACAACCTATTCGGCCAACAACAGGCCGACACGCGTTTCTTAAAGTGTGAAAATGCGAATCCTGATCTCGAACGACGACGGAATTTACAGCCCGGGAATTCCGGCGCTGGCGAAAGCGGCGGCGCGTTTCGGCGAAGTGCGCATTGTGGCGCCTGACGTAGAGCAATCCTCAATGAGCCATGCGATCACATCATCCCGGCCCTTGCGGTTTAAACGTATTCATCTCGACCGTTTCGAGGCGTACAGCGTGAATGGGACACCGGCCGATTGTGTCGCACTCGGAATGCATCGGTGGGGACACGTGGATTTTGTACTTTCCGGAATCAATCTGGGCCTGAATCTCGGCAACTCACTCTGGCATTCCGGCACGTTGGCCGCTGCTAAACAGGCTGCATTGCTCGGATCCAGAGGCATCGCGTTCAGCACGAACGTCAGCGACAGTCGCGAGCCGGATTTTGCAGGGCTCGAGCCCTACGTTGCCAAGGTGCTCGACCTGTTGATTCCCAGGAAGACACTACCTTTGGTAAACGTGAATTTGCCGGAGAAACCGAAGGGAATTCGTTGGACGCGTCAATCTGTGCGCCACTACGACGGCAAAGTTGTTCCCGACAAAGATCCGGTCGGGCGTGCCATTTTCTGGTTCACGGTCACACCGTTGCAAGGTGCCGCGAAAGGGACCGACCGCTGGGCTGTCGAGCACCATTGGGTCTCGATTACGCCGTTGCGCCTCGACCTCACGGATGAAGCCGATCTGGCGCGAGCCTTGGCTCTTTCAGACACATCCGCCACAAAGATCGCCGGAAAACGACGCCGTTCTCGACCGTCACGCGCAAGAAATTAGTAGATGCAGTGAACAAGTCGTGTAGCCATCGGTTCGCCGCAGGACGAATCCGTCCAGTGTGCGGACCTGTGGCCGGTTAACAGCGACCCGGCATGATCTCGTCAGGTTGGACAGCGCGCAGGGCCGCATCTATAGCAGCTTGAACAATCAGGGGCACCAGAAGCCGTAATCGCCAGCTTGCGTAAGACCGCCGATCTTCGATAAAATCTTGCAATTGCAAGGGAACCAGATCGGAGGGGTCCTTCGAAACGTATTTAACCTTTGCCGCCTCAGCCAATGCCTAAGGACTGGTCCAATAGCTCCGCACTTCAGGACACCGCCGAACAATTTCACATTTTAGTGGATAGCGTCGAGGAGTACGCCATCTACTTGCTGGATCCCAACGGCGACATCATCACGTGGAACACCGGAGCAGAAAAAATTAAAGGCTACTCAGCAAAGGAGATCGTCGGAAAACATTTTACCTGCTTCTACACGGCGGATGATGTTGCCGCGGGCAAACCACAGCGCAACCTGCTCGAAGCCGCCCGTCGTGGATACATTCGCGATCAGGGCCTGCGGGTACGCAAAGATGGATCAACGTTCGAAGCCGAAGTTGTCATCACTGCACTTCGTGACGGTACCGGGGAAATCCGCGGTTTTTCCAAAGTCACGCGAGATATCACCGACCAGATTCGCGCCCGCGAATTTGAAGCGGAAAAAATCGCAGCGCAAAAGGCGAGTAAGGCGAAGGACGACTTTCTGGCAGCGCTCAGTCATGAGCTGCGCACGCCGCTGACGCCTGCATTGGCGGCGGCGACATACCTGGAAGACAACGCGGAAAAACTCCCGCCAGAGTTCGCGGAAGATATTGAAATTATTAAGCGCAACGTGCAATTACAGGCGCGCTTGATTGACGACCTGCTCGATCTCACTCGAATCGCCCGCGGGAAGCTTCATCTCGAGCTGGAAGATTGCGATGCGCACACCATCATCCGCAACGCGCTTGAAACTGCAAGCTCAGCCATCGCGGCGAAGAAGTTGAAGGTCGCGACGAAGCTTGAGGCAAAAGAACATCACATCCGTGCTGATTGCATCCGGCTTCAGCAAGTGTTTTGGAACTTAATCAACAACGGGGTGAAATTCACCTCGCCAGGTGGAGAAATTACGGTGCGCACCTTTAACGACAAACAGGCCCGTTTTCACTTTGAAATTGTCGACACCGGAATCGGAATCGAACCGCAGCGGGTGGCTTCGTTGTTCCAGCCATTCGAGCAGGCTGATCCTTCTGTAACCCGACAATTCGGCGGACTCGGCCTCGGGCTAGCAATCTCCAAGCGTCTTGTTGATCTTCATGGTGGGACGATTGAGGCAGAGAGCCGTGGCCGAAGTTTCGGCGCCACTTTCAAGGTAACGTTGGACACGCTTCCTGAGGGAGCGGCGGCGGGCGGTGTTAAGAATCGCATCGCGGGAAAAGGATCCAAACCATTGCGGATCCTGCTGGTGGAAGATCACCAGGATACCCGGCGCGCCTTGTCGCGCCTGCTCACTCACTTCGGTCACCGTGTCGTGACCACGGGCACTGTCGCTACCGCGAAGCAGATCGTGGGGTCAGATCAAATCGACGTATTATTATGCGACATCGGGCTTCCCGATGGCAGTGGTTATGAGGTAGCCGCACAGGCCCGCGCAAAACGTCGTATTAAGGCAATCGCCCTCACTGGCTTCGGCACTGAGAGGGATGTTCTGCGCTCCAAGGAAGCCGGATTCGATTTTCATCTGGTTAAACCGGTGAACTTTCAGGAGCTGCAAAGTGTTCTCGACCAGCTGGCCGCGTAGCTTACGCACCCGCCACCTCACGAACAACGGCGCACGCGATTCTACGTGGTCGCGCAGGCATTTGATTGTGGCGTGACGCAGACAGGACGAAACTCGCCTGCTCAGTAAAACTGTGCGTCACTTGTGGGCGGCTTGGTGTAGCGGCACCACCCACAAGCAATGCATCTCAACGGTAGTCACCAAGTCGGTGGACCGCTACCGAGCTGACGAAGCGGATGCAAACTCCGGTTCCATGAGCGCCTCAGGATTAACGATGTCCTCGGCCAATTTGTTCAGAAGCTCGTTTGCTTCGGACTCCTCATCCAAAGTTTGTTGCAGAAGCTCGGCAGATTTGTCCTTCCCAAGAAGTTGCGCAAATGTGCGAACACTACCGTAACCGGCGATTTCGTAATGCTCGACTTTCTGCGCGG
>QHPE01000211.1 GCA_003218945.1 Verrucomicrobiota bacterium
TTCCTGTGCTACTTGACGAGCTATCCCGTGCTCTCCTTTGGATCGAGGCCTTTCTCGACACTCTTCTTTATCTAACCTTCGTAACTCGTCGTCAACTCGGTTCCTTTCAACCACGAATCAACTCGAATGGACACGAATGTTTACGGAAATTGGGCGACGAAGTTTTATCGGTGATATGCCGTTGTTTACGGAAAGCAGAGAAGAAAACCACGGATGACACGGATTTGAAACGCGCTCGGTCCCTCCTCGCTCGCCGCCAGCCTCGCGGCTTTACCTTCTATCTCGCTGACCCCATCAGTTCGGTTCAAGGATAGTCGGAGAATGACGAGGTACGAATGACCAATGACGAAATTGTATCCGTGATGTCCGTGTGATCCCTGGTAGTTGCAGAGATAGCTTAGCGTTGATAGGCGATAGATCCCGAATCCCGCTGCGTTCCTTGGGTTCCGTACATAACCCGATTAGCAGTTCAACGGTTTAGGGTTTAACATCAGAGAAGCTGTTCGTGTCGATTGGTATTCATTCGTGGTTAGCCTTTCGCCCATGTTTTCGGCACACGCGCGGGGCGAACGGGGTTTTCGAATCAGAAGTTGAATAAATGCCGGGGCGGGAAAGTCGAACCCCCTCATAAACCTTTTCACGATTATGAAAAAAATTCTCTTTGCACTAACGATGCTGGCGTTTGCCGTGTCTGCTCTTCCACGGGCGCGCGGAGCCGATATATCGATCGATTTCATTTACGATAATCTTTCCGGGGGCAACTGGATTGATGCTGAAAGCTATGGATACGGCTGGCAGCCGGACGTGGCGACGAGCGATCCAAACTGGCGCCCGTACTCAGACGGATACTGGGCTTATACAGATTACGGTTGGACATGGATTAGTTACGAGGATTTCGGCTGGGCCACGTATCATTATGGTCGCTGGGCGAATCTCGCCGACTACGGCTGGGTTTGGTTCCCCGGAAGCGACTTGGACTGGGGACCGGCCTGGGTTTCGTGGCGAACCGGGGGCGATTACATCGGCTGGGCGCCGTTGCCGCCACGGGGTCCGGGCGTTGTTTATGAAGGACAACCTATCGGCGCGAACGTCGATGTCGTGTACGATATCGGCCCGGAATATTACAATTTCTGCGACGTGCGGTTCATCGGCGAGCCGGTGCTGCGGGATCGGATTTTTCCGCCGGTGCAGAACGTCACCTACATCACAAACACGGTAAACGTGACCAATATCACCGTGCAAAACAACGTGGTCTATAACTACGGCCCGGATTTTAATGTAGTGAACACATACTCGAGTCGACCCATTCAGCGGCTTACAATTCAGCGGGAGACGCCGACGAATCTGTCCGCCGCCCTGAAATCCGGGACACTCACGAAGGTGCAGGGCAACAAGCTCCTGGTTGGCGCGCCACCCAAGATAGGCGCGGCACCTCCCACCGCGAAGCCGCCCGCCGTCAAAGCGAAAGTTGCGCAGCCAAAAATTGAGCACGGCTGGAAGAATGTTCCTAACAGGGCGGAGCTGGAGCAAAAACTTAAAACTGAGAATCCAAAGGACGTGCCGCCGCCAACGCGCGCCGCTGCGCGTGAGGGAGGTAGCCCGGCGCCTGGCGCCGGCAAAGCGCCCGCGGGCGCGCCTGCTGGTGGCACCGCAACTTCGCCCGGTCCTCGCGGCAAACAGGGACGCGTAGCGCCGGGTGCGACCGCGCCGCCCTCGTTAGGCGTTTCGCCCGCACCGTTCGAGCGCGGAAAGGGTAGGGCCGGAGGACGTCCTCGTCCCGGAGCAACGGCAGTACCCGGTGAAGGTGCGGAACGCGTGTCGCCTCCGCCATTCGAAGGAGGCAAACCAGGCGGTCGAGCTCGTCCGGGGATGACACCGCCTGCAACCGGACCGCGTGAAGGTCTTTCGCCCGCACCGTTCGAGCCCGGCCGCGGCCGCGGCAAACCCGGCGAGCGATCTCCCGGACCAGGTGCGGCAGGTCGTCCACCGGGAGAAGAGAATTCTCCGCCACCGTCAGCTTTCGAGCGTGCACCACAGTCCCAACCAGAACGTGGTCGACCGGCGGGGGGACGCCCAGGCGAAGAGCCAAATGCCGAGCAAGGTGCGCCAGGACAGATCCCGCCGCAGAATCGCGAGCGAGGACCTGAGCGTCAGCGGTTCGGCACGCCGCCTCCTGCTGGCGCAGGCGAACACGGGCAACGCGGTGGAGGTCCGCCATCGGGATCTCGTCAACCGGTGCCTCCGCAAGGTGGTGGAGGACCTGCTGAGGAAGCGCGCAGCCGACAAGAAAGAACACAGGGTGTTCAGGGTCAGCCGCCACAACAACGAGGTGGCGCGCCTGGCGCAGCGGAACGCGGCCAGGCACAGGGGCAGCCGGAAGGCGGCAAGAGAAAACCGGAAAAAGGAACACCACCGCCGCGGCCACAATAGTTCAATTTTTGTAGCCGCCTCGCCCTGTCGAGGCGTTCGCGGATCGACCCGCACAGCGACTACATATTAAACAGGATTGCTTTCACGCTTCACAACGAGCAAAAATTAGTCGTGTCGGCTGCCAACAAAACAGAATGGCCTCGGCGACCTCCACGGCTCAGTCGTTTGTTTGACAACGTTCGTCCCTTCTACTTCGTCACATTTAACACGTACGAAAGGCAGAGATTTCTGGCGCGATCAGAAGTGCATGAAGCGTTTTCTATGTTTTGCTCGAAAGCGCAGGAACATGGCGTTGCTATTGGTCGCTACGTCATAATGCCAGACCACGTGCATTTATTTGCAGCGTTTCCGATCGCTGGCATTGGCTTACCAAGTTGGATCCAATCGCTCCGTACGGTGGTGGGCAAACGATTGTTGCGCCTTGAAATTCCCAAACCGCACTGGCAGGAGGGATTCTTCGATCATTTGCTGCGCAGTCATGAGAGTTACGCGCAGAAATGGGATTATGTGCGGCTAAATCCGGTGCGAGCGAAACTGTGTCAAACACCTGAGGCCTGGCCGTATCAAGGTGAGATTGCTGCGATTCGGCTTCACTAGCACAGATGATTGTAATCGCCTCGCCCTGCCGGGGCATTCGCGGCGTGATTCACTCACACGGCGACACAGCGCCGTGGCTACAACTGATCGCGAGTGTTCTAGAGCAATTCGGCGATCTGCACCGCGTTCAACGCAGCGCCTTTGAGTAGTTGATCGCCGGCGACCCAAAACGAAAGTCCGTTCTCAAAAGCGCAATCCAGGCGCAGCCGGCCCACCTGACAATTGTCTTTTCCAGCAACGGTGAGCGGCATGGGATAACGATTCCTGTGCGGTTCATCTACTAATTCCAACCCAGGCGCCTTTGACAGAATTTCGCGCGCTTGTTCCACCGACAATGGTCGCTGAAATTCGGCAGTCACAGCTACGGAATGCGCACGGTAAACAGGGACACGCACGCAGGTTGCGGAAACGCGAAGCGCCGGCGAATGCATGATCTTGCGCGCTTCGTCCTGCATTTTAGCTTCTTCCTTGGTATAACCGCTCTCGAGAAATGAATCGATGTGCGGCAGCAAATTGAAGGCGATGGGGTGCGGAAAAAATGTAGCTTCGGGTGACCTTGTAGCCGGGGGCGTCGACCCCGGTCCACTTGAATTTGCTGCACCCATCTCTTTCGTTTGCCGCGTCAGTTCTTCCACCCCTCGAGTGCCGCTACCGGAGACAGCTTGGTAGGTTGCGGCGAAAAGCCGGCGCACGTGGAAGACCGTGTGCAACGGATAGAGCGCCATTAGCATCACTGTCGTTGTGCAATTCGGATTCGCGATGATACCGCGATGAAGCCGCAGGTCTTGCGCGTTGATCTCAGGAATTACCAACGGCACGTGCGGGTCCATTCGGAACGCCGAAGATTTGTCGATGGCGATCGCGTTTGACTGGCAGGCAATCGGGACGTGCTCTCGTGAGACGTCGCTGCCTGCGCTGAAAAACGCGACGTCGATCTTTTCGAACGATCCGTGGCCGAGTTTTTCCACGGCAATCGATTCACCGCAGAACCGCACCGATTTTCCAACTGACCGCGGAGAACCAATCGGACGCAAAGTTGCCACGGGAAAATTTCGCCGCTCTAGTACGCGCAACAGCTCGCTCCCGGCAGCGCCAGTCGCGCCCACGATGGCGATATGATAACCTCCCATGAGCATCGCGATTGTAATGCTGTCACAGGATTTTGTCGCGAGTGCAAAACACTGGAATGAAAACTATCCACGTATCGATAGGGGATCAGCGGCTCACTCTGAAGGAGGATGAGCGGCCGATGCGAACTTATCCGGTGTCAACATCGCGATTCGGTATCGGAACGGCGGAGGGGAGCTTAAAGACGCCGACCGGGCGTTTTCGTGTGGCGCAGAAAATTGGAGGCGGAATGCCGAGCGGCACCATTTTTGTAGGCCGCGTCCCGCTCGAGGCTGGCGAATTGCTTCCCCCGACCGAGGACCTTGTGATGTCGCGCATTTTGTGGCTCGACGGGTTGGACGGGCACAACGCCAATACGCGGGACCGCTTCATCTATATTCACGGTACCAGGCATGAAGACAAAATCGGCGAGGCCGCGAGTCACGGGTGCGTGCGGATGCGTAACGAGGACGTGATCGAACTGTTCGAACTCGTGGACGAGGGCACGCCGGTCTTGATTGAGGCGTAACTCCGAAAAGCTCCAGGCAACCGAGGTCCATCGTTAGTGACTTGTCATCCTGAGCGCGAGCGAAGGATCTCGGTTTATTCTCGTGAAACCACTACCGACATAAATCAGAGATGTTTGAAAGCCTGGCCTCATGCTCCGCATTTCGTTGCAGCACTTCGCTCAACATGACAGGACAGGTTTTTGAAGTTTGGCATTGGAACTTCCAGTCAAGACAACATCGGCGGCCATACATCCAAAGCACTTGACAAAAACGTTGTTGTCCGTGTGATCTTACACGGGCAGTGCAGCTTGCAACGAAAGGAGGCGAAATAGATTGAAATTTATTAAGGCGATCATGATCGTGGCCGTTTTGGCCACTGCTTTGAGCTTTGGTGCTTGTGCTCAAAGAAAAGAGGCTGTCACCACAAGCGCAGGGACAACCGGCTACTCAAAGTAAAGCGGTCGGCCAGTTTGTGATGCTCAAAAAAGTTAAGAAAAGCATTGCTTCCCCATGTTTCCCCGCCTAAACAGACCGGAGCAACCTGCGACGAAAGGAGGCGAGATGGATTGAAATTTTTGAAAATGATCATGATCGTGGCCGTTACGGTCACGGCGTTGGGACTTGGGGCTTGCGCACAACACAAGGAGGTCGCCCCGCCACCCGCGGGGAAAACCAGCGCGAAATAGAGCCGGTGTCCGAACATTTATTGTGGGCCATCTCGCCCAAAAGGCCAGGTCGTATTTCGGCCTGGCCTTTTTTCCTTTGGAACGACCGACTTCTGTCCAACTCTCTTCCCAATGGATTTCTTTTCCACTAGACTGCGCAAGTGGAGCTCAACGGTCACGCGCTTACGCTGGAGCAAATCGCTGCTGTAGCGATCGATGGCGAGAATGTCGCAATCTCGCCCTCGGCAAGTCCGCGCGTTGCCGCCTCACGTAAATTGATCGAGCAAATCGTTGACCGCGATGAGGTGGTTTACGGCGTCAACACCGGTTTCGGCAAGCTCTCCGATGTGCGGATAGCACAAGACGATTTGCGCCAGCTTCAACTGAACCTTGTTCGTAGTCACGCCTGCGGAATTGGCGAACCACTTTCCGAGCCTGAAGTGCGCGCAATGATGCTGTTACGAGCGAATGTGCTGGCGCTCGGATTCAGCGGAACTCGTGGCGAAGTAATCAAGCTGCTTTGCGACATGCTCAATCGGCGTGTGCATCCGGTGGTTCCGGAAAAGGGCTCTGTAGGTGCCAGCGGCGACCTCGCGCCGCTGGCGCATCTGGCGTTGAGTGTGATTGGCGAAGGCGAAGCATTTTTTGGTGGTGAACGAATCTCGAGCGTCGAAGCGTTAACGCGCGCGCAACTGAAGCCCCTGCAACTCGAAGCGAAGGAGGGCCTCGCATTGCTCAATGGCACGCAGGGGATGCACGCCGTCGGCGGGCTCGCGCTTTTACGTGCGCAGCGGCTCGCACGCGTGGCAGATGTTTCCGGCGCGATGAGTCTCGAAGCGCTCAAGGGCACGCCGGTCGCGTTCGATCCGCGTTTACAAGAGGCGCGACCGCACCCGGGCCAGAAAGCCGCGGCTGAACATCTTTTGTGGCTGGTGCAAGGGAGCGAGATTCGTGAGTCACATCTTACCGACGATCCGCGCGTGCAGGACGCATACAGTTTGCGTTGTATGCCGCAGGTGCACGGGGCGGTACGCGGCGCGCTCGCTCATTGTGAATAGATATTGCTGATCGAATCCGCATCGGCGACCGATAATCCGCTTGTGTTTGCAGAAACGAATGACGTGATTTCCGGGGGCAATTTCCACGGCGCGCCGCTTGCCCTGGCGTTCGATTATGCTGCGATCGCGATGGCGGATCTGATGAGCATGAGCGAACGCCGAACCGATCGTCTTGTTAACCCCGATAAGAGCGAAGGTCTCCCCGCATTTCTTGCGCGGCGTCCCGGGTTAGAGTCGGGCTTTATGATTGCGCACGTCGCGGCTGCGTCGCTGGTCAATGAAGCGCGCGTGCTCGCGCACCCTGCCAGCGTGGATAACATCACAACGTCTGGCGGCAAAGAAGACCATGTTTCAATGGGCATGACGAGTTCGCTCAAACTGCGGTCGATTGTCGTGCTCGCTATCGAGCTCCTTGCGGCCGCGGAAGGTCTGGAATATCGCCGTCCACTGAAAGCCGGTCGCGGCGTCGAACGCGCATTCGCAGCCTTACGGAAGATCGCGGCCCTACTCACGGGTGATCGAGCGCTGTCGGATGATATCGCTCGTGTTGCTCACGCGATTCGGCGGGGCGATTTTGATTTGAAGAGCGAATCGTTATGAGTGGGAAGCGAATCATTCAAGCGCCGCGCGGCAATGAGTGCTCGTGTAATGGCTGGCATCAGGAAGCGGCAATGCGGATGCTGATGAACAATCTCGATCCCGAGGTCGCAGAGAATCCGGATCAACTCGTCGTTTACGGTGGCACAGGCCGCGCCGCGCGGAGCTGGGACGCGTTCGATGCAATCGTACGCTCGCTGCGCGCACTGCAAAATGACGAAACGCTTCTGGTCCAATCGGGAAAACCGGTCGGCAAATTCCGGACGCACGATGAAGCGCCGCGGGTCTTGATCGCGAACTCGAATCTCGTGGGACAATGGAACAACTACACCCAGTTCAATCGCCTCGAGCGGTGGATTTACATTGGCAGCCAGGGAATCGTTCAAGGGACCTTTGAAACTTTTGCGGCGGCAGGCAGAAAACATTTCGCAGGCTCGCTCGACGGGAAATTTGTTTTGACTGGCGGCCTCGGCGGCATGGGTGGTGCGCAGCCTCTTGCCGCGACGATGAACGGCGCAGTTTTTCTCGGCGTTGAAGTCGATCCGGCGCGAATCGAGAAGCGGTTAAAAAGCGGTTACTGCGACAAGATCGCGTGGTCGCTGGATGAAGCGCTCCGTTTGATCGATCACGCGCGCAAGGATAAAAAATCGCTCTCTGTGGGTCTCGTCGGCAATTGCGCCGATGTCCTGCCCGAAATTGTGAAGCGTGACATCGTTCCCGACGTGCTCACGGATCAGACCAGCGCGCATGACTCGTTGAACGGCTATATCCCCCATGGGATGTCGCTCGAGGACGCGCTCGCGCTGCGGCGGAAAAATCCGGATGAATACATCGAGCGCGCGATGCACTCGATGGCTGTGCATGTGGAGGCGATGCTGGCCCTGCAACAAAAAGGCGCGGTGACGTTCGATTACGGAAACAGTATTCGAGCGCAGGCACAAAAGGCCGGAGTAAAAAACGCGTTCGATATTCCCGGCTTCGTTCCTGAATACATTCGGCCGCTGTTCTGCGAGGGACGAGGGCCATTTCGTTGGGTTGCGCTGAGTGGCGATCCCGCTGACATCGCGCGCACCGACAGCCTCGCGCTCGAGTTATTTCCGGCCAACGAAACGCTTGCACGCTGGATGAAGCTGGCGAAAGAGCGAATTCATTATCAGGGATTGCCTGCACGGATCTGCTGGCTCGGTTACGGCGAACGCGCGGAGTTTGGGGTAGCGATGAACGAACTCGTTAGGCGCGGCGAAATCAAGGCACCGATTGTGATTGGCCGGGATCATCTCGACACCGGTTCGGTGGCATCGCCCAACCGCGAAACGGAAGGCATGCTTGACGGCAGCGATGCGATTGCAGACTGGCCATTGCTCAACGCGCTCATCAACACCGCCGCAGGTGCATCTTGGGTGTCGATCCATAACGGCGGCGGCGTCGGCATCGGTTTTTCGCAGCACGCCGGCATGGTAGTCGTCGCCGACGGTACCGAAACGTCCAAGCGCCGCCTGGAGCGCGTTCTTACCAACGATCCCGGCATGGGCATTCTCCGCCACGCCGATGCAGGCTATTCCCGCGCCATCGAATTTGCCGCTACGCACGACATCGAAATCCCGATGAATCCGCAGTCGCGCGATTGATTTGCTCTGGGGTAGCGCACGCGTCTCGCGTGCTGGTTTCGGCGTCGCGCCGAAACGATCTTTCACTTTACGATCTTACAGACCGAGTGCGCCGCGAGTTGGTTGGATTCCTTGCTTGCTTCTCGATCGTAGCAGTCTTCAAAGTACGCCGCTTTTCGTATTGGGACGGGACCCAGAAGTCTGGCGGACTTGCGGACGGTGCGCTCTGATTTCTTCACTAGTAAATCTGATCGCATCTCATCACATCGTCGAGTTACTTCGAAGCAAGATTTGCGACGGTCGCAGACCGCCGCTACAGAGGAAGCTGTGACCGTATGCCAAAGCTAATCGAATGTGTGCCGAATTTTTCTGAAGGCCACGACCAGAATGTGATTCGGCAGATTACCGATGCGATTGAGTCGGTCGATGGCGTGTCGTTGCTCGATGTTGATGCTGGGGCGAGCACAAACCGGACAGTGGTGACTTTTGTTGGTGATCCTGATGTTGCGGTTGAGGCCGCGTTTCGGGGTATCAAAAAAGCGGCGGAACTGATCGACATGCGGAAACAGAAAGGCGCGCATCCGCGAATGGGTGCGACCGATGTTTGCCCGTTCATTCCGGTGAGCAACGTCAGCTGGGAGGAAGCGATTGAATGTGCAAATCGGCTGGGGAAACGTGTCGGGGAGGAACTACAAATCCCGGTTTATCTTTATGAAAGAGCGGCCAGAGAGAAATCGCGTGCGAATCTTGCCGCGATTCGAGCAGGCGAATACGAAGGATTTTTCGAGAAGATAAAACAACCGGAATGGAAACCGGATTTTGGACCCGCGGTTTTCAGCGAGAAATCGGGTGCAACAGTGATCGGCGTTCGCGATTTTTTGATTGCTTATAACGTCAATCTGAACACGAAATCGGTACGGCGTGCGAATTCCGTGGCGTTTGATGTGCGAGAGCAGGGGAGAGTCAAGACCGAAGACGGCACGCCATCGGGCAAAGCAGTCTTGGATACCCATGGCGAACCGGTCCGTGTTCCCGGAATGTTGAAGCATGTGAAAGCGATCGGCTGGTTCGTCAAGGAATATGGCGTCGCGCAGGTTTCGATGAATCTGACGAACATTGAGGAAACGCCTTTACATGCAGCATTCGATGCGTGTGTTGAATCGGCGGCAAAGCGCGGCTTGCGTGTAACGGGCTCGGAGATTGTCGGAATGGTGCCGAAAAAATCTTTGGTCGATGCCGGCCGTTATTTCCTCCGCAAACAACAATGGTCCGAGGGCGTGTCGGAGGAGGAACTGATCGAGATCGCCGTTCGCTCGATGGGGTTGGGTGAACTGAAGCCTTTTGTCCCAAAAGAAAAAGTGATCGAATTGAAGATCGCATCCGCCACACCCGTGTCGTCCCTAGCGGAACTGAAAATGCGCGAGTTTTGCAATGAGACGTTGAGCGATTCGCCTGCGCCAGGCGGAGGTTCCGTCGCTGCGCTGATGGGGGCGCTGGGCGCCTCGTTAGGCGGAATGGTGGCGAACCTTTCCGCGGGCAAACGCGGTTGGGACGATAAAATTGAATATTTCAGTGATTGGGCGGTGAAAGCGCAGCGGCTTAAAGACGACCTGTTATCGCTCGTAGATGAAGATACGAATGCGTTCAACAAAGTGATGGACGCATTCGGGTTGTCCAGGGATTCAGCCGATGAAAAAGCCGCGCGCGCAGCGGCGATTGAGCGAGCTACAAAACATGCAGCCGAGGTTCCGCTGAAAGTGATGGAGACTGCGGCCAAATCCTATGAATTGCTGTCGCAGATGGCAGGCACCGGAAATCCCGCTTCGATATCAGATGTCGGCGTCGGAACACTGGCCACCCGGGCGTGCATCGAGGGCGCAGCGATGAACGTGCGAATCAATCTCGGCCAATTGAAGGACGAAAAATTCAAAAGCGCGCGACGTCAAAAGGTTCAGGAAATCTGTGTAGATTCAGAGGCGCAGTTCAAGAGGATCAATGAAGTTGTGGAAAGTAAAATAGGTTGAAGCGTTAAAACGGCGGTACCTACTTGTCATGTTAAGCGAAGCGCTGCAACGAAATGCGGAGCATGAGGCCAGGCTTTCAACCATCTCTGGTTGTCAGGATTGCAGGAGAACTAATCAGAGATTGAAAGCCTGGCCTCGCGGACTTCGTCCGCTACGTTGCAGCTTCACTTCGTTCAGAATGACAGTGCTTTTTCTGTCGTCGCGCTTCAACCGTAACGAACAATGGGTTCACTCGCTGTTCTGCACGCGTCGCAACTCGTCACGCTGACCGGACCAAAGCGTCCTCGGGTCGGAACAGAGTTGTCCTCTCTAGGAATCATTCGCGCCGGGGGGATGCTCATCCGCGACGGCCAAATCGAGAGCGTCGGTCCGAGTGCCGAGATCGAAAAGGATATTGGCGACGGAGAAATTGTGGATGCCGAGGGTCGTATAGTGATGCCGGGATTTGTCGATGCGCACACGCATTTAGTTTTCGCCGGAAATCGCCTTGACGATTTCGAGCGGCGCGCGCAAGGCGAAAGTTATGAGCAGATCGCGCAGGCTTGTGGCGGGATTTGGTCAACGGTGGAAAAAACGCGTGCAGCGAGCGAGGCTGATCTTCTCGCGCAGGCAAGGAAACGCGCCAATTGGTTCCTGCGCTGTGGCACGACCACAGTCGAAACGAAGTCGGGCTACGGTCTGACCGTTGAAGATGAATTGAAAATTTTGCGCGTTGTGCGGCAATTGCAGGAGCAAGTGCCTTTGCAAATCGTTCCGACGTTCCTGGGCGCGCATGCGGTTCCGAGGGTAATGTCTGTACAAGAATATGTTGAGCTTGTGATCCACGAGATGTTGCCGCGCGTGGCAGCGGAAAATTTGGCCGAGTTTTGCGATGTTTTTTGCGAGCGCGGCTATTTCGAAATTGATCAGTCACGTGAAATCTTGTCCGCGGCCAAAAAGCATGGGTTGAAATTGCGCGGACACGTTGATCAACTGACGAATTCCGGCGGCGCGAAATTGATGGCCCAACTGGATGCGACTACGGCCGATCATCTGGAGCAAACGGACGAGCAGGGGATCGCTGCATTGCAGAAGGCAAAGGTGCAACCGGTGTTGGTGCCCGGCTCAGTTTACGCGCTCGGATTGAGCCGCTATCCGCGCGCGAGAGAAATGATCGAGGCCGGCCTCGCGGTCGTGCTCGCAACCGATTTCAATCCCGGATCGTCGCCAACACCGAGCATGCCGATGGTTTTTTCGCTCGCCTGCACGCAAATGAAGATGTCGCCTGCGGAAGCGATCACCGCGTCAACGATTAACGCCGCTTACAGTCTCAATCGCGGACATAAGATTGGCTCCCTTGAGCCAGGGAAGCTTGCGAATTTTGCAATCTTCGATTGCGAAGATTATCGGGAGTTGGCGTACTGGTTTGGAGTCCCCCAGACGCAGTCCGTTTACGTCCGCGGCGAATGCACTTTGAAATTGTAGGGCGGGCGCGGGGCCTGCCGGCAACCGCAGCGGTTGCCCGACAAAGGCTCGCAGCGTAGCGTGGCCTGCATGAAAGTCGCAGTAGAAAAACAGCCGGGTTCGATCTCGAAGCTACAGATTGAATTGCCGGCGGACGAGGTTGCGAAGGAATGGGATGCGATCGCAAACAGCTTCGCTCGATTCGCAAAAATTCCAGGATACCGGCCCGGAAAAGCGCCGCGTGCAGTGATTGACAAGAGATTTCGCAAGGAAATTCAGGATGAACTCACGAAGAAGCTCGTGTCGAGAAGTTATCACGAAGCGGTTGAACAAGAGCAGTTGCGAGTCGCTTCGCTGACTAACATTGAGGAGATCGAATTTGGCGAAGATAAGTCGATGCGCTTCCGCGCGACTGTGGTCACCGCGCCAGAGTTTGAACTTCCGGATTACAAAAACATTCCGGTGCAATTGCCGGACGGAAAGGTTTCGAACGCAGAAGTCGAAGCCGCGATCGAACGCTTGCGCGATCAGTCCGCGGATTTCGTAGATGTGCCGGAGCGCGCATTGCAAATGGGCGATTTTGCGGTGCTTGATTTTGAGGGTTCCATAGAAAGCAAGCCGATCAGCGAAATCGCGCCGCAAGCCAGCAAGAATTTGCACGGCGGCCAAAAATTCTGGCTGCAAGTGGCCGCCGAAAATTTTCTGCCGAAGTTTTGCGAGCAACTGATCGAACTAAAACCCGGCGAAACGCGGCTGGTGATCGTCAATTTCCCTGATGAATTTCCTGTGAAGGAACTCGCCGGGAAAAAGGCCGATTACGCCGTTACGTTGCGCGAGATAAAGGAAAAGGTATTGCCAGCGATCGACGACGCGCTCGCGGCCAAGCTGGCGCCCGGGAAAACGCTGGCCGAGCTTCGCCAGCTGATCGAGCACGACCTCGAACACGCGAAGGAGCATGATGCCGAACGCGCGAAGGAAGCACAGATCGTGAAGTATTTGCACGAGCAAATCCAGTTCGAGTTGCCTCAGGCGCTTCTGCAAAATGAAACCCGCCGCGCGCTCGCCGAATTAGTC
>QHPE01000212.1 GCA_003218945.1 Verrucomicrobiota bacterium
ATCATGACGCGGGAGACGGTTGATCGGATCATCAATTGGCTCGCGAAGACGGACATTCCTATCGTCGATCTTACCGGAGGCGCGCCGGAAATGATTCCGGATTTCCGGCGTTTCATCGAGCGCGTGAAAGACCTAACACCGTCGCGGCATGTGATCGATCGTTGCAACCTCACGATTTTGCTCGAGCACGGCTATGAACATCTCGCCAGATTTCTCGCGGAGAAAAAGGTTGAAATTATTGCGTCGATGCCGTGTTACTCAGCGGCAAACGTCGACGCACAGCGTGGCGACGGCGTTTTTGAAGGCAGCATCGCGGCGCTGCGACTCCTGAACTCGTTAGGCTACGGAACTGATCCGGAGTTGCCGCTGCATCTCGTTTATAACCCTGTGGGTGCGTTTTTGCCGCCGTCACAGGATGAGCTTGAAAACGATTACAAGCGCGAGCTGCAAAAGCATTTCGGGATTGTGTTTAACAGACTCTTCACGCTCAGCAATCTTCCAATCGGCCGATTTGCCGCTTACCTGCGCCACATCAATGAGCTCGATAAGTATATGCAGCTTCTGATCGATGCGTTCAATCCGGCGACCATCGAAGGTCTCATGTGCCGCAACACGATAAGCGTCGGCTGGCGCGGTGAAGTTTACGACTGCGATTTTAATCAGCAGCTCGGGATGCAATGGAATAATGGGCAAGCCATTTTCCTGTGGGACGTCGATCCGGATTCGCTCGAAAATCGTGCGATCATGACTGCTGATCATTGTTTCGGGTGCACGGCCGGAGCGGGATCGAGTTGCGGCGGAGCGATTGTGTAACTCGCACTCCGTAGCCGCTTTGTTGTGTGAAGCAGGCGAGCCGCCCACAGGGCGGCGGCTACAGCGCCGGAGATTGAAAACTACCTCTTAGACACCACCACTACATTCGCCGCCATCGGTAAAACGAATTCGTTTCCTCGCGCGTATTGTTTGATTCCCTTTTCAAGCGCGACACGAATTGCCTCCAACGTCTCCAGCGATTGACGCGCCAGGAGTCCCGCCGTGCGGACGCCGGCTTTTCGTTCCGCTTCGAAAAGATAACCGGCGTCCGGAAGATGCCATTCAACAGTGCGCGTTTCATAGCTCAGCGAAGTGCCGTCGAACCCGGCTCGTTTCACCACTTGCCGGCATTCCTCACGTTCGCCGTATAAGTATTTCGGCGGTCCTTCAGGCAAGCCGACATTCAAATTGGCGTAAGCTTCAATCGCGTCATTAACGATCTTCGCGCCGGGGTTCTGCTCTGGTCCGGCCCAAACAGTAAAACCAAAGTTGCCGCCCGGTTTTAAAACGCGGCACGCTTCAGCGCATGCTTTTTCTGGATGTGAAACATGCAACAATCCAAAGTTCATAAGCACACGATCGAAACGGCCATCTTCAAATGGCAGGTCCTGTGCGTCACCTTGCGTGAATTGAATCTCTGGAAAGATTCGCTTCGCGATCGCGATCATCTTTCCAGAAAAATCGATTCCTGTGGGAAGCGCGCCGAGTTGTTTCGCTGCGGCTGAGACGTAGCCGGGGCCACAGGCGACATCCAAAGTTAACATCGCTGCCGAAACGCTGGCCTCTGCCAAAAGCGAGGGAATAAATTGCCGCGTCAGCGGCGACCAAACAGAATCGTATTTGTCCGCCACGCGTTGCCAGCCCTCGTGTTCGAACCGGGCAAAGTCGTCGATCATGGCTGACGTTAATTGTAGGGCGGGCGCTCTCGCCTGCCAACGTCCTCACTCCAGGGGAAATTCGACTCGTTCTTCTTCTTCGCGAGCTACGAGTTTATTCCTCTCAATGATCCGCGCACAGGTGTTCCATCGCAGAACCGCATCGTCGTGACCAGGTGGGCTGAGCGGCTGCGCTGTTTCGAACCAGTGCATTGCCTCGCTTAGAAGATCGTAAGCCTGAAAGCGGCACCCTGGCGTGTGCTGTCGAAGTTTCGTTTTTGCCCGGCGCTCGGCGACGATCCCGGAGTAATACGCGCGGTCGTATTCCGATCTCATTCGGGCCAGCAGTTCTTTTGTTTCGGTTTCGCTGACACCGTATCCTTTGTCGAAACGATCAGTCAGCGCGAGCAAAAGCGTGATGATTGCCCGCTGGTTATCGGGATCGACAGCGAGAACATCTAGGCAAATGCTCTCCGCTTCACCCGGTTCGTTAAGCAAACGGTAGCGCTCAGCTTTCTCCAGCGCGGCGGGGATGGCATCTTTGTGGAGTCGTTTCAGTTCGGGCATGGAAGCAGCGTTAAAGCGGACGCACAATCGCTTCAACGCTTCATCGCTTCAACTCTTCAACGTTTTGACGATCCGATTTCTTCTTCAGCCGCCGCCAAATCCACCCCAGCGGATCATAAAAATCGTCCACGACGCGCTCTTTCAGCGGAATGATTCCGTTGTCCGTAATATGAATGCTTTCGGGACAAACCTTTGTGCAACACTTTGTGATGTTGCAGTAACCGATTCCGTAAGCATTTCGTAGTTCCTCGACACGATTCTCGGTGTCCAGCGGGTGCATCTCCAGCGCGGCGACGTGGATTAGAAAACGCGGTCCGATAAATTTTTCATGCATCCCGTGATCTCGAAGTACGTGGCAAACATCCTGGCAGAGAAAACACTCGATGCATTTCCGGAACTCCTGCACACGATCGATATCCTCCTGCTGCATGCGCCAGGTGCCGTCCGGTGCGTCAGGCGGTCGTGGCTTGAATTTTTTGATCTTTTTCTTAACTCGAAAATTCCAAGAGACATCGGTTAGTAAATCCTTGATTAACGGGAACGCTTTCATCGGCTGAACTGTCACCGGTTTTTCCAGCGGCAGATCGCTCAGGCGCGTCATGCACATCAGCTTCGGCATCCCGTTGACCTCTGCCGAGCACGACCCGCACTTGCCGGCTTTGCAGTTCCAACGGTAAGCGAGATCGTTCGCTTGCGTTGCCTGAATGTGATTGACCGCGTCCAGCACAACCATTCCTTCGGAGACGCCGGTGGTGTACTCGCGAAACTCGCCGCCGGTCGCATTCCCGCGCCAGATTTTGAAAACAGCGGTTTTCATTCGTTGAAGCGTTGAAACGATGAAGGGTTGAAGCGCTCCAGAAACAAACGCTCGTGATCATCAGCAGCGCCTTCCTGAACGCGCGGAGAATCTCCGGATACACGCCTCCGCAAAAAGCGAATGTATCCGTTGATCAGTTTATGGACACGCCAACCTTCCCGCCTGACAGATTCGATTTCCTGAATCGGCAAGTACCCCTCGTCCGCGCACACATTTAGGTCGTCCAACAATTCCTCAAGCGAACCCCGCGATTGAAGCATGAATTTTATTTGTTCGAGAAAATGGAAGCGGCCATGACCTTCAGCGATATTATTCGTCACCGAGACCGCGACGCGTCGAATCTGATTCGTTAATGCAAACTTTTCTTCCTCGGGCAGCCGCTTCGCCACTTGGTACATCGTTTTTCGAAATCCGCGTGCGACTTGATACACCTCCAGATCTTCGAACGTCTGGTAATGCTTCGCCTCGTTTTCTGCCCGCTTCATCGGTTCAACCCTTCATCGCTTTAACGATTCTCCTCAATCACTTGCTTCAAATAGTCCGGCATTTCCGGAAGAGGTTCCAATCGAACTTCCATGCTACCGTCTTCGGCCTTTCGAATGACGGTATTTACCTTCGCGAAGCGTTCGTCTTTCTCGGGATAATCGTCGCGGAATTGTGCCCCGCGACTTTCTTTTCGCTCCAGGGCGGCGTGCGTGATCGCCTCCGCAACGGTAAGTAGATTTCTTAGATCAAGCGCGGTGTGCCAGCCGGGATTGAAATCACGATTCCCTGTAACGCCGACCTGTGCGGCCCGTTCCCAAAAAGTTTTTGAATGATCGAGCGCTGACTGCATCTCGCTCTCGTCCCGCACGATGCCGACGTTGTGTTGCATCACTTCCTGCAAATCGCGCTGCACCGAGTACGGATTTTCACCATGACTATTCTCGAATGGCTTCAGCGCTTCGCGGGTATATCTGTCGACCTGATCGTTGTCGATTTTGCCGTATGAATTTTCCTTCGCGAATTTCGCAGCAAATTCTCCCGCTCGTTTTCCAAAGACCAAAAGGTCGGAAAGTGAATTGCCGCCGAGCCGGTTTGCGCCATTGATTCCCGCGGCGCATTCCCCCGCGGCGAACAATCCCGGCACACCTGACATCTGAGTGTCGGCGTCCACACGTACGCCGCCCATGATGTAATGCGTGGTTGGCCCGACTTCCATCGGCTCTTTGGTAATATCGATGTCGCCCAGCGCTTTGAACTGGTGATGCATACTTGGCAACTTCCGTTTGATATGCTCCTCGGCGTTGGAGAGTCTTTTCCTGATCCAGGAGATATCGAGATACACGCCGCCGTGCGGTGTCCCCCGCCCTTCCTTGATCTCGCGCACGATACAGCGCGCAACGTGATCGCGAGTCAATAACTCCGGCGGGCGCCGGGCGTTCTTGTCCCCTTGAGTATAACGCCAACCTTCTTCCTCGTTATCAGCCGTCTGTGTTTTGTAGTTATCGGGAATGAAGTCGAACATGAAACGCTTGCCATCAGCGTTTGTGAGAATGCCGCCTTCGCCGCGAACGCCTTCGGTCACGAGCATTCCAGCGACGCTTGGCGGCCAGACCATGCCGGTTGGATGGAACTGCACATACTCCATGTCGATCAACGTCGCACCGGCATGATACGCGAGGGAATGTCCGTCACCGGTACAATCCCAACTGTTGCTCGTGATTTTGTACGCTTTGCCGATTCCACCAGTGGCGAGAACGACCGCTTTCGCTTGAAAAATTTTGAAATGGCCGCGCTCGCGATCGTACCCGAGTGCGCCGACAACGCGATCGCCATCCTTCAGCAGCGTGACGATGCACGTCTCCATGTACACATCGATCCCCTGATGTATGCCGTGATCTTGCAGCGTCCTAATCATTTCGAGGCCCGTACGATCGCCCACGTGCGCAAGTCGTGGATACTTATGGCCGCCAAAATTCCGTTGGAGAATGCGACCATCCCGCGTGCGATCGAACACGGCGCCCCACGCCTCTAGTTCACGTACGCGCGCGGGCGCTTCCTTCGCGTGCAACTCGGCCATGCGCCAGTTGTTGACGTATTGACCGCCGCGCATTGTGTCGGCGAAATGCACCTTCCAGTTGTCGCGATCGTCCACATTGGCCAGTGCCGCTGCGATGCCGCCTTCCGCCATCACAGTGTGCGCCTTGCCCAGAAGACATTTGCAAACCATGCCGACCGAAACGCCGGCGGCGGAAGCCTCGATCGCCGCGCGCAGTCCAGCGCCGCCGGAACCAATGATCAATACGTCGTGCTGGAAAGTTTCGTACTCGGGCATGAATCAGTTCAAGCGTTGAAGGGTTAAAGCGTTTAATCGTTCGTTGTCATTCTGAGCAAGGCGAAGAATCTCTGATTATTTCGAGGCGGGTCATCTGTCGCAAGACGATAGTCAGAGATGTTTCGCTCAGCTCAACATGACAGACTGGAAACACGCTTTAACCTTTCAACCCTTCAACGCTTAAACGATCCTGAAATCTGTCCAGATTCCCATCGCACAAAGGCGCACATAGAGATCGGTGAAACCGACCCAGAAGAGACTCAGCCACGCCCAAAGCATGTGCCGGCGATTCAAGCAAGTGACACAAGCGTAAGCGCGGTAACAGGTCGGCGACTTTGCAATTTCATCGCGAAAGCCGCCGATCAAATGTCGCAGCGAGTGGCAGCCGAATGTATAGCCGCTCAGCAAATACACATTGATGGCGAGCACGATCGTGCCGATGCCGATGCCAAATGAATTCTTGCCCGTCGCAGGATCGACAAACCAGAGCGCTTTCCAAACGTCATAGGCCAGGATCAAAATGAACAACAGCGCCAGATACAGAAAATAACGATGCACATTTTGCATGATCAGCGGGAATGAGCGCTCTCCCCAGTAGCTTTTACGCGGCTCGCCTACCGTGCATGCAGGCGGATCAGCCCAAAAGGCTTTGTAGTACGCGCCACGATAGTAGTAACAAGTGAGCCGGAATCCGCCCGGAGCCCAAAGAATAAGAAGCGCCGGCGAGAACAGGAGCCAGGCAGGCCACCATGCCGGCTTCGGTCCAAACCAACTGTGGGGCGAATCGCCGAGAAGTTCCGGCGAATAAAATGGCGAGACGTAATTACCAAAGAAATAGTTTTTTCCCTGAAATGCGGCCCACGTCGAATACACGATGAACGTCGAAAGTCCGACAAATACGAGCAGCGGTTGAATCCACCACGTATCGGCGCGCATCGTTTCGCCGAAGGAGCGGCGTGGAAGAGCGTTAGATGTAGATCCGTTCATGAACGCAGTGTCATCCTGAACGGAGCGAAGCGGAGTCGAAGGACCTCGCAGAGTTCAGTAAAAACAATGGCAACCGGATTGAAAG
>QHPE01000213.1 GCA_003218945.1 Verrucomicrobiota bacterium
AAATCTGATCAAGGGTGGCAGCCTCGAAAACGCTATCGTAGTGCGCGGCGAAGCAGTGCTAAGCAAGGAACCGTTGCGGTTTGCCGATGAATTTGTTCGCCACAAGATTCTCGACATTATCGGCGACCTCGCGCTAGTGGGACGGCGCATTCGTGGCCATGTGGTCGCGGTGAAACCTGGTCACGCGAGCAATTCCGAGCTGGCCCGCCTAATCACGCGCGAGCAAACGCGTAGAAGCGCTCTGGCCGTGTCCCGCGCCGTTCCCAGCGGCGACGGCGGACTCGATACCGATCAGGTGATGCAAATTTTACCGCACCGTTTTCCCTTCCTGATGGTCGATCGCATTATCAGCTTCGAAACCGAGACAAAATGTGTGGGCGTGAAAACTGTCACAATCAATGAACCATTTTTCCAGGGGCATTTCCCGGGTCATCCCGTGATGCCCGGCGTGATGCAGGTCGAAGCAATGGCGCAAGTCGCGAGCATCTTGTTGTTCAAACTGGCGAAGACCACCAGCCGCATCGGTTATTTTATGAGTGCTGATGAGGTGAAATTTCGAAAACCGGTTTTGCCCGGCGATACCATGTTTATCCATGCCGAGCTCACAAAATCCCGCGGGGAACGCCTGGCAAAAGCCAAGTGCCATTGCGTGGTGAACGATGCCATCGTCTCAGAAGCCGAACTAATGTTCACGTTTTTGGATAAATGAAGAGAATGACGAAGCACGAATGGCGAGGGACGAAGGAATGAATCGAAAGGCTGTCATTCCGAGCGAAGTCGAGGAATCCCGCGGTGAAAGCTTAAGGTCAATTCGACGGGATCCTTCGACTCCGCGTCGCTCCGCTCAGGATGACTGCGATTTCGGGCTTCGGACTTCGTCATTCACTCGTCATTCGTCATTCGTCATTCGTCATTATGTCTGACGGGCAGATTCACCCAACGGCCATTATTGATGCGGAAGCAGAACTCGGTCCTGGCACAAGCGTCGGTCCATATTGCGTCATTGGCTCTGACGTCGTGCTCGGCCCGGATTGCTGGCTGCAGCATCACGTAACGCTGTGCGGACCGATGAAGGCCGGAGCGAAAAACAAGTTCTTCGCTTACTGTTCAATCGGCCAGAAAACCCAGGATTTGAAATATAGCAGCGAGCCGACTTACTTGGAAATCGGCGATGAGAATACGTTCCGCGAATTTGTCACAATCAGCCGCAGCACAACCAGCCAGGGAAAGACGTGTATCGGCAATCGGGGGACATTTCTCGCCTACAGTCATATTGCACATGATTGCGTTGTGAGAGATGGCGTTGTTTTTTCCAACAACGGCACATTAGCAGGACATGTACAGGTGGGCGATCACGCAGTCATAGGCGGGCTCACCGCCGTGCATCAATTTTGCCGGATCGGCAGGTTCGCCATCACCGGCGGTTGCTCGAAAATTGTCCAGGACGTTCCACCATTCATGATCGCCGACGGCAATCCCGCTGAAATTCGCGGAATCAATCTTGTCGGGTTGGAACGCAAAAATTTTCCGCCCGAAAGCGTGAAGCTGATCAAGGAAGCCTTTCGCCTGATTTACCGTTCCAAATACAACACCCGCCAGGCAATCGAAGCGATGCAGAAAGAATTGCCGCAAACAGAAGAAATCACCGAAATCATCCAGTTCATCGAACAAAGCGAACGCGGAATTATTCGCTGAAAATTTCAACCGCGGATTACGCGGATAACACAGATTGGACCATCGGCATCCTGTATGTACGGCACGCGGGCTTCCCAGCCTGCGTGTCTGCTAATTCCGAGAGATCAAGACATGCACGTCTCACCCAGACGAAAGGACGTAACGTTCACCGAATAACTTTTCGGCTTGGCAAATGAATCACTGATTGCAGATTCTTGACACCGAATCCTCCCTAGCGCTCATCATGCTCCCATTGCTAAAGCCGAAAATGTCCGGAGCTGATATCGCCCTCGGGTTCTATGACCATTTACGAAAGAACCGGGCCGAGGGATTTTCGAAGGCTCGGGGCATCCTTCCGACCACCACAGCGATTAACTCGAACGCGGTCTTGGAGGAGTGGCTTTATCTCGAGATCTTTTCATTTGATTTCTCGGTCTATTTGGCCCTCGGCAAAACGCCCGCTAAAGCGGCCGTATTAACACCATTTTGGCAACACGTCGAGGCATGGCTCCAAGACGAGCAGGTTGCAGCGCTGCCCGAACGCTTTGCAGTTGTTGCTTGCGATCCTCATCCTATTCCCGCTGAACGAAGCGAACTTTCTTACGCAAGGTTATTACGACGGCTGCAGGAATACACCTCCTCGGTCACATCGCCCCATCAATTAGGACCGAACTCGGACGTGTTCTTTCGCGAAGATTCCGTGAAGGGAATCAACGTCCTTTCCGATAACATCGAGCGTGATTCGGGCTGGCGCCGTTATTGATTATCTTCGGAACGTCGCTAATGGACGTCGTTCTCACTTTGCTGCGAATAAAGAACCTCGCGCTCGTGGAAGAGCTCGAGTGGCAGGTAAGCCCGGGATTCGTCGCTATCACGGGCGAAACTGGCGCGGGGAAATCCATCATCATCGGCGCGCTGCAACTTTTGCTGGGTGAGCGCGCGGATAAATCGCTGATTCGGACGGGGACTGATATTTGCACGGTCGAAGCGATTTTTAGCGGAGACGGTCTGAAAAAACTAAACGCGCAACTTGCCGAAGCCGGAATCGAGCCATGCGAGAACGATCTCATCCTGAAGCGGACTCTCTCCTCGAGCGGAACAAATCGACAGTTCATCAACGGCTCACCTACAACGTTATCCATCTTGAAACGTCTTGGGGACGAACTTGTCGATCTTCATGGGCCGCACGATCACCAGTCGTTGCTTTCGCCCGAGACGCAATTGCGCTTACTGGATTCGTTCGCATGCGCTGAAGCACAACTCGAGGAATATCGAAAGTGTTACCAACAATTACGGGCGCTGCTCGCCGAACATGCTACGCTCAACACGGCGGAGACCGCCCGCGAACAGGAGCTGGATCTGCTTCGGCATCAAATCATCGAGATCGAGTCGGCGAAACTCGTCCCGAGCGAAGAAGAAGAGATTGAGAACCGCTACAAATTGGCCACTGACAGCAAACGGTTAATCGAGTTGGCCGGCGCCGTCGCGAACAAACTTTCTGAAGCAGACGAATCCGTTCTGTCGCAACTCGCGGAGACGCAGCGTCTGCTTCGCGAATTGGAAAAAATCGACAGCTCGAGTGCACAATTTGCATCGGCGCACGCTGCTGCTGTGGTCGAGCTTTCGGAGCTTGCGCGCGCGCTTTCCGCATACGCAGAAAAGCTTGACCTCGACCCTGAACAGCTATCGGCGCTGGAGCAGCGCGTCTCGATGTTTGAGACACTAAAGCGAAAATACGGCGCCTCGATTTCTGAGGTGATTGCTTTCGGTGAACGCGCGGCGGAACGAATGCGTAAGATTGAAGGTCGTGACGCGGAGTTGGAGCGTCTCGCCAAAGAGATTGAGAACGTTCGCGTGCAAATGAATCGCGCGGGTGGGGCGCTGCGGAAAACACGAGCAAAAGCAGCTCCGAAATTGTCTGAGAACATTCGACGCAGTTTGCGCGAGCTCGGATTTCGCCAATCGGAATTCGAAGCAAAACTCAGCGCGCTGGATGAACCGCGCGCGAGCGGATTCGATTCCGCGCATTTACTTTTCTCGCCGAATCCTGGCGAACCGCTCAGACCTCTTCACACTATCGCATCCAGCGGCGAAATCTCTCGCCTGATGCTGGCGATCAAATCGGCGCTAGCCGCGCACGATGCAATCCCGTTGCTAGTGTTCGATGAGATCGACACGAACGTTGGCGGCGAGATCGCGCATGCGGTTGGTGCAAAGATGGAAAAATTGGGGCGCGATCATCAGGTGATCTGCATCACACATTTGCCGCAAGTCGCCGCGACGGCTTCGTCGCATTTTGTCGTGACCAAGGACGTATCGCGCGGCCGTACCTTTTCCAATCTGCGTGAAGTCACCGGCGAAGTGCGCCAGGAGGAAATCGCGCGGATGCTGGGCGGCAAAGGTGAGTCTGCGCTCAAACTCGCGGCGACGCTGCTTAAGCAGGAGCTAATCCGCCCTGAGCTGTAGAGGCTGCCGTGTCGGCTGCAAACTCGCTAGCTGTCGCAGGCGGCACGCCTGCCACTCCAGAAGATGCCAAGGAACAATCACTTCATCACAAGCCCGAGTGGCAGAACAACTTTTCCGTAGACTTCGTTGAGAACCTGGGCCAGGCCAGCATAGATCGCGGATAACCCACAAAAAATTCCTTCGTAGCCGGTAAAGTGTCTGAAATCAGACCCGGCATTGATGAAATCGCCGATCGCGAGCAGAAAGAAAAGAATGGCGAGTGAACCAAAAACTACTTGCCCGGCGACATGCAGCCGCATTGTGCCAACAAACATCACTGCCGTGAACAACCCCCACATGAAGAGGTAGGCGGCCATGGCAATGTTATTTGACGGCGTGGCCCACCCTAACTTCGGCAGAACAATCAGCGCCACGAGCGAGAACCAGAATAAGCCGTAGGAAAGAAATGCAGTCGTGGCGAACGTGTTGCCTTTCCGCCATTCCATGATGCCGGCGAAAATTTGGGCCGCGCCACCGTAGCAAATACCCATCGCCAGAATCATGCTGTTGAGTTCATAAAACCCAGCGTTATGGAGGTTGAGTAAGACCGTAGTCATCCCGAAGCCGAGGAGACCAAGCGGCGCTGGATTCGCCGTCGTGTCTTTGAGTTGAGTAAGTGATTCATTCATGGCTACCGCCAGTCTGCAGGAAGAAAGAGCGATGACGCAAGAGAGAATGGCTTCGCTCATTCGATCAATTTCCTCTAGCGTAGCGCTTTCATCGCCGGCGTTCTCGTAACAGGAAGGCGGTCGGACGTCGCAGACGGCCGCCACAGCACAGTTTTTTTTCCCTTAACGATTTCGCTTGTCGGCGCGCCTGCGCTGAAATTATGGTCACAGTTTCAGATATGATTCGGCGCGATTATCTCATCGTTGGTGCAGGTATTGGCGGAGCAAGCGCATGCGAAGGGATTCGCAAATACGACAAGCGAGGCTCCGTGACTCTGGTCGGCGCAGAACCGTTCCCACCTTACAAGCGTTGGATCCTTTCGAAGGGCTTTTTGCGAGACAAGGAAGCGAATCCAAAAAAGCTCCACGAATTCGATGAGCGCTGGTTCGATGCGCACAAGATCGAGGCACGCTTGGGCACGGTGGTCACGCAATTGAACATCGAGCGTCGTCTTGCCGTGCTGGCCAATGGCGAAAGCATTGAATTCACCAAGGCATGTCTGGCAATGGGTAGTCGACCGGTCCGTCCACAAGTGGCAGGGACAAGCCTCGGCAATGTGATTTATCTGCGAACGATTCGCGACGCGCTTGCATTACGTGAAATGGCGAGCTTGGAGAAAACGATCATGGTCGTTGGAGGTGGCTTGCTGGCGTGCGAAGCGGCAGCAAGCCTTCGGATGATGAAAATGAAGCTCGGACTCATGCATCGCGATGCTTACTTGTTGAATCGCTACGTCGATCCTGAGACCGGTACATGGTTGACTGATTATTTTGCGAAGCACGGCGTGATGCTCTCGATGGGAGAAGCCCTCAACGGGTTCGAAGGCAAAACCGTCCTGCGCAACGTTCAGACAAAGAGTGGCAACCGTTTCCCCGTCGGCCTCGCCGTGGTCGCCGTCGGCGCAGAACCGAATCTCGATCTTGTGCGCAACACTCCATTGGCCGGGCCACACGGCTCGCCGGTCACCGAATACCTCGAGACTGAAGAAAAAGGAATTTATGCTATCGGCGATCTGGCATTTTATCCCGACCGGATCATGGGCGGCATGCGACGTCAAACACATTGGGACAACGCGCGCGAGCAAGGTCTCGTCGCCGGCGCAAACATGACGGGCAAGAAGCGGATTCGCTACGAGCAAGTCCCCTATTTTTGGACGGAAATGTTCGATCTGCGGATAGATTTTGTCGGGGATTTTACTTTGCTACCGGCTCGCGTTGATCTTGAGGGTGCCTATGCGAAGAAAAAGTTTATCGCCCGGTATTTCCAGGGGGACAAGCTCCGTGCTGTTCTCCTTTGCCAACAAACGCAGCGCGAAGTGGATGCGGCTAGGAACCAGTTGCGCCAAGCGCAGGGCAAATGAGTTAAACGCGCCGATTCAATAGAAGGTCGCGCCATCAATACGATAGCTCCGCCGGGATTTGGAACGTCGGATTGCTCACGCGTACGAGCTTCCAATCCCAAGGCTTTCGTGAGACGCGATGCCACTCCAGCTCAAAAGGCGTGGGCAATCTGTTGACGCGTTCATCCAACAACTGCATCACGCCATCGTCGCTGCTATAGACGTTGATTTTGCCAATCCAGATCGCACGCGGCGCTTCAACCTGCACCGCAGCGTCGGGCGCAGTAATCCTTGAGCCGCGCACCCATCGAAAGCCTTCCCGCATACGCTCGAGAAGCCGTGTCCGATCCTGGTCCCACTGGTCGCGATAGTCCTCGCCAATGAAATCGGCAACAGTCTCCCAATTTCTGCCGTCGATTGCGTGAAAGAAATGTTCTGTGTGAAGGCGAACCTGATGCTCGGGTCG
>QHPE01000214.1 GCA_003218945.1 Verrucomicrobiota bacterium
AAACTCCCCAGACCAAAATGTGCAGTTTGCACCCGTCCTGGGGAAAATAAGTTGTGACCTGTTCGCTGATAAACGTCCGAGGCAGGTGTGCAATTTCGAGGCAACCATCAATCGCGTCATGATCGGTGATCGTGACGTAATCCATTCCCCGGTTGAGCAGTTGTTCGTACAACTGCTTGGGATCGGAATAGCTGTCGGGGAAATCGAATCGACGGAAAAGCCATTCTTCCGACCGCGCGCTGTGGCGGGAGTGAATATGTAGATCGCACCTGCTCACTTTACGTCCCTAGCCCCAATCTCTGTTCGGCAATCCAATCCTGATAGGTCGTTGCAGTCCGCGCAGTTTTTGTTGCCGCAATGAACTCGAGAATTTGCGTCCAAATGGCGCGCTGTGAAAAATCACACGGATGAATGCTTATCCGCAAGAGGGTTTTGGTTTTCAATAAACGAAAAAGCGCCGCGTTCCAACTCCGGCTGAGGGCGCGGCGCCACGCGCTGTGAACGCTGTAAACCAAGGTTCTTGCGGGAAATACATTTCCGGAACGAAGATCGCAGACGCTTCGCAGCCGGGTCGTGTACTCCATCTTGGCGTCGCAAGCCGCGCGCTCTGCTTCATCCCCCAGCAACCACGCAGGCGCTATAAACCCTCGCGGTTTCAGTCCCTGTGCACGGAATTCATCGCGTGCTGTGGTGATCCGGCGCAGCGCTTCCTCATAGCTCAGATCGTAAAACTCGCCTTCGTTACGGGTATAAAATCTGGTCAACAATTTGTCGTGCAAACTCTCTCTTTTAAGAGGCGGGCGTTCGTGAAAATAGCCGTGGATCACAATTTCGTGCCCGTCTGCTTCCAAGCCTCGAAGCCACGTAACGAATTCGCGGTGCCTGGTGAAAAATCCCTGATGATGATAATCCGGCACGACAAGAATTGAACAAACGCGGACGCCTTGGCGACCCAGTTCTGAGATGATTGTGGTAGTGATCTGCTGAGTCGGAGGCGCGACATCGTGTAATGAAACGACGAGCGAATCCGCCGCGGCGCCCGCGGTCGCAACGAGCGGAAGGAACTCCGTTGCCGCAATGGTACTCATTTCAGAACTTTCTGTCTCGGAACAGCTTTGAACAAGGCAAAATCAGCAACCTGGTTCGTTAAAACGTTACATCGAATTAACGATTCAACGTTAAACGGTTCAACGCGGCGAAGCCATCTTTGCAATCTCGCGAAACTCAGCCTCACTGAGAGGCATCACCGACAGCCGCGGTTGGCGAACCAACGGAATTCTCTTCAACTGTGGATTGCCCTTAATCTCGCGAAGTGTAACGGGACGCCTCAGCGCCTTCACTGCTGCGATGTCGACCGTGGACCAGTCGCCCTCCTTTGCTGTCGGGTCTGCATATGCGGTGCGCGTCACCTTAGCGATTCCGACTACGGCCTTTTCGTCCCCGCTGTGATAGAAAAAGACTTCATCGCCTTTCTGCATTTTGCGCAGGTTATTTCGAGCAGCGAAATTGCGCACGCCCGTCCAGCTGGTCTCCTCGTCGGCCACAAAATCCGACCAGGAATAGGAGGACGGTTCCTGCTTCACCAGCCAAAACGAATGCATAACTTGCAAGCTCCAAGCTCACAACATCCAGAGAAACATCAAGCGAGCATATCAAATGAGAGGCGCTCAAATGCGCCGTTATTCCGGGCGAAGTCGAGGCTGCAACGCAAACCCCGAAGGGTTTGCGGGGCCAGGCTTTCAACCCGTAGCGTTACGTTCACTTGGTCCGCGGGATCCTTCGACTCCGCTGCGCTTCGCTCAGGATGACGATCGTGCGAAGCCTCGGTCTTCCTGAATCGATTTGGAGCTTTACAAGCGCAACGCCTGCGGACAAGTGAAATCATGCCGGGGTTGCCATTCATCACCTTCGAAGGATCCGAGGGAAGCGGAAAGTCCACACAAGCCGACAGACTAGCCGTGCACTTTCAGCGATATGGTATTCCGTGTATCCTGACCCGCGAACCAGGCGGCACGCCGATCGGCGAAACGATTCGCGAGCTTCTGCAATTTGCTCCGCACAACTCCACGATGACCGCCGAGACGGAGCTGCTGCTTTTTGCGGCCAGCCGCAGCCAGCTCGTCCGCGAGGTAATCAGGCCAGCGCTCGAACGCGGCACGTGTGTGATCGCCGACCGGTTCTTCGATTCCACCACAGTGTATCAAGGAGCGGCACGCAAATTGGATCGCCAGATGATTGAGCGCTTGAACACGTTCGCGGTGGGCGATTGCCTCCCGAATATCACATTCGTGCTCGACGTCGATGCCGCGACTGCGGAGTCGCGAATGCAGCGCGCGCGCCGCAAAGCTGATCGTATGGAACAACAGCCTGCCGAATTTTATGAGCGGGTTCGGGAAGGATATCGTGTAATCGCTGCGCACGACCCAGGCCGAATCGTGTTGATCGACGGCTCGCACGGCCCGGACGAAATCGAGAACGAGATCTGGGAAAAACTTTCGTCCCGATTTCCTATCCTCGCCAAAACGTCGAACATCGAACAGCGAACATCGAATCACTGAAATGGCTTTTTCCCGCGCGGCGGCATTCGAATACCTGCGACGCGCTTACGAGCAGAACCGTCTCGCGCATGCGTATTTGGTTACGGGGCCGCCTGGCAGCGGTAAGCAAGCGCTCGCTGCGGAGGTAGCGAGCCTGGTTAACGGCACGCCAGTAAAGGAAGTTTTCTCGGCAAAAGCGCGGGAGATTTTCATCGCTGGACCCGAATCGAGATCGCGCCGCATTTCGATCGAGCAAATCCGCGAGTTGGAGCACACGCTGCAAATGCGCGCAGCAAACAGTCGCCGGAAGGTAGCGATCATTTCAAATGCCGACCGGCTCGGAGACGCAGCGGCAAATGCCTTTCTCAAGACGTTAGAGGAACCGCCAAGCGATTCCCTGTTGCTTCTGCTAAGCGGCTTGCCAGAAGCTCTGCCGGAAACCATTCTCTCCCGGTGCATCGCCATTCCTCTTGCGCCTGATACTCAGGTGCATAGCAAGAAGGAGGAAGAGAAATTGGCGAAACTACTGCAACAAGCAGGGCGGCACGCAACCTGGACTATTCAATTTGCCTATCGACTTGCTCAAGAGTTTCAACAGCTGCTCCGGGCCGTGCGGGAAGAGGTAAAATTCGAGACTGACGAAGCTTTGGAACGGGAACAAGCCCGCTACAAAGATGCAACCGACGGCGGGTGGCTGGCAGAACGCGAAGAACACTACAAGGCAGTCACGGAGAGCCTGTATCTGGAACGGCGTGCCGCGCTGGTAGAGGCGTTGTTTGCGTGGTGGACCGACGTTCTTCGGGCGAACAATGATGTGGCACAACGCGAGATACCGGTTGCAAAACAAGAAACTGCAGCACTCGCGCGTCGCTTCAGCACTTCCGAAATTTTAAAGCGCATCCGTTGGCTTGAAGAATTGCGCGATCAGCTCGGTCGAAATGTCCATGAAGGCCTTGCAATCGAAGTCGCTTTCCTGACTATTTTCACTGCGTGATGCGGCCCGAAGCGGGCTTTTGCAGCGAACCCTTCAAAGTCGCTTGGACAGACGGCAGGGTTGACAAAAGGCCTTCCAATCCTATCCGTACCCCCGTATGCGACATGTTTACCGAGTAATTTTGTTATGCGCCGCACCTTCGATTCTAATGCTTACCGGTTGTGCGACAGGAGGGCACGTGAGCACCGGAGGCGCGTACCACGTGACTGCGTACAAGCCAAATGAGCCGTCCAAAGTGCGTGTGCTCGTTTCCCTGTCGAAGGAAAACATTTACGTGATGGAAGGCGATCGTTGTCTTATGGCTGCGGCGTGCTCGATTGGTTTGCCGAATAAACCGACGCCCCGCGGCAGTTTCACTGTTTACTCTAAACAGGAACACAAACGCTCCGGCGAGTACGGGTTTAGTGTCCAGGGAAATACCGTCGTCGCGACAACAGCCGGCCACGCGGGCGGTCATTACGTCGGCTATCCGATGGGTTACTGGTGCGAATTCGCTCCGGGATACGGGTTTCATCAGGGCTTTGTACATCCGACACCGCGCACGCACGGCTGTATTCGGTTGAAAGGCGAGGCGGCGGCAAAGTTTTTTGCGCTGGTGCGAATCGGCACGCCGGTGAATATTGCTACAACACAACCGGAAGACGCCACGATCGGCCCAAAGGTGCAACGAGTAGACGACTCGCATACACCAGATCCGGACCCACATAGGATGGTGACAGACGCGGCGTTTGAAGCACCGAGCGGGCCGCTGCTTCAGTAGGCGGGCCGCGACGCGTTGCCGCAACCGCTCCAGTGTGTCATCTTGGTCCCGCAGGCGCGGGAGAGGCATCTCTGGCTATTATTTCGGAGCTGTATGGCGCAATTGCCCGAGATTTGTCTCCCGCGATTGCGGGATCAGAATGACAAGGTAGAACATGAGCACGAACCTGATTTCGAGCGGCACAACTGCTCGTCAAAGAGTAAATTTGCGCACACCGGATGTGATGGCGGCCGTCCAGCAACAGGTTGAATCACATTATCGCAGCGATATCATTGAAAAAATACGACGCGCCGGGGGAATTATTTCGGTCGGCGATACGACTGTGCGTTTGGCCAAGCAGTTTGGGTTCTGCTACGGCGTCGAGCGCGCGATCGATCTTGCTTACGCCGCGCGCAAAGTATTCAAAGAACGACGACTGTTTATTGTCGGCGAAATTATTCATAACCCTGAGGTCAATCATCAGATTGCTTCGTTAGGCATCAAAAATCTCACTGGCAAAAACAAGGAGGCCGATATTTCCGACCTCGGCCCGGAGGATGTCGTTATCGTGCCAGCGTTTGGAACGGAATTGTCGATCCAGCAACAGATCAAGGACCGCGGTTGCCAGATTGTTGATACGACCTGCGGTGACGTGATGAGTGTCTGGAAACGCGTTCGAAAGTATGCAAGTGAATCAGCGACCTCCATCATTCATGGCAAGGCCGAGCATGAAGAGACCAAGGCAACCAGCTCCCGCGCGCTTGGCGATGGAGGGGGTCATTACCTGGTCGTTCTCACTCTCGCGGACACGGATTACGTTTGCGATTACATCCGGCATGGCGGCGACAAACAGGCTTTCCTGGAAAAATTTAAAGGCGCGCATTCGCCGGGGTTTGATCCCGAGGTGCATCTAAAGACGGTGGGCGTCGCTAACCAAACAACCATGTTGCGAGGCGAAACCGAAGAAGTGCAACGGCGGATTCGCCAGGCGGTGATTGATCGCGACGGGCCCGGGCTTGCGCAGAAAAATTTCCGCTTTTTCGACACGATCTGCGGCGCGACACAGGAGCGCCAGGATGCGCTGGGGGAATTGTTGAACGTTCCGATGAACCTGCTCCTGGTAGTGGGCGGTTACAATAGCTCGAATACATCGCATTTGGCGGAAATGGGCGAAGAAAAATTGCCGACCTATTTCGTGTTGAACGCTTCACGGCTTGTGTCTGCAACTGAAATCAAGCATTACAACTTGCACGAAAAACGGGAAGTGGTTTCGCATTTTTGGTTGCCTAACGGGCCTGCTGTTATTGGCATTACCGCAGGAGCATCTTGCCCTAACAATTTGATCGAAGAAACGCTGATTCGGCTTTTTGAGTTGCGCGGCATCTCGCGCCCGGATCTCGATTTGGCGGCGTAAGAACTCCACTTTAGCGGCGCTCTGTGAGCGCCGAAGCAAGCATCAACGGCAGCAGTGCGATCGGCGGTCATAGACCGCCGCTACAATGAGCTGCCACGAAGTACTATTACATATGGCACGCGCAATCTGGAAGGGAAGCATCAGCTTTGGGCTCGTTAATATTCCCATCGCGCTGTACCCGGCTACGCGCCGCGAAGAATTGAAATTTCGTTTATTGCGCAAGAGCGATCTGAGCCCCGTAAATTACAAACGCGTTGCCGAAAAAGACGGCAGGGAAGTATCCTGGGATCAGATCGTTAAGGGTTACGAGTACGAGAAAGGGAAATATGTCGTGCTCAAGGATGAAGATTTTCAACGAGTTGATCTCGAGGCCACACAGACCGTCGACATCAAGGACTTCGTGGATCAGGAAGAAATCGACCCAATGTTTTTTTATAAACCG
>QHPE01000111.1 GCA_003218945.1 Verrucomicrobiota bacterium
GGGCTGCGCGGTCATCCGCGAGAATCCCCAGCCGCCAAAGACCAGGGCAATAATTGCCCTAAAGTCGTATAGGCGTCTTAACAGCGTCCTTGTCAGAATGTCTGCAGAACTTACTTTTACTTTCCACTCAGGAAGTTTGGCTTATGCTAGAATCGGTTGGACCGCTAGGCTATGTAATTAGAAAACTGAACCAGGTGCGCGAGAACGTCCTTCCTTCTCAGTCCCGTTTTGAAACGATCGAAATTATCGAGGCGGTGATCCTCGCCCTGGTAGCCGTGGCCACTGCATGGAGCGGATACCAGTCAGCACAGTGGGCCGGAAAGCGCGCAGAAAAATATGCCGAAGCGAGTCGGCTCCGAGTTACTGCTGAAGGCCTTGCCACCCTGGCTGGACAGGAACGGATCTACGACAGCGACACTTTCAACAGTTGGATTGCCGCCAAGCTCGATGGTAAGGAAGAGGCGGCGAGTTTCTTTGAGCGGCGCTTTCGTGACGAGTACCGCTCCGCCTTCACAGCCTGGTTGGCCACCGATCCTTTCAACAACGCGCAAGCTCCCCCGGGCCCGATCTTCATGCCCGATTACCACAACGCCAAGCACGAGCAGTTTCTTGGTTTGTGTAAACAAGCTGCCGAGGTAGCGGACCAAGGTGTAAAATCTGGAGAGACCGGAGACAAGTACGTGCGCATCACGGTTCTCTTGGCCACCGTGCTTTTGATTACAGCCATCGGACAACGTTTCCGCGTCAAGGCTGCGCGCGTCGTTTTTATGATTCTTGCCTGCCTGTTGCTCTGCCTGCCAGTTCTGCAACTGCTTATGCTGCCCCGCATCTAGATGCCCTGGGCACAGCTCAGTAGTTCCTTAAAACCCTGGCTATCGTTAGCATCAAACAGCGACACGACTAATTTCAACTTGCAGACTGACGTTCACGCGACGCGTCGACGTTGGTGATTAGTCGTCCCGATCCCAGACATAGTCCCCGAAGGCGTAGTCGTATTAACGATTGATTCGATGGAGAGAGTTTCTAAGGTATTTGTTAAATCATCGTGAATAGAGAACAATTGCCATCGAAACTTGGTGGCAAACGCGGGAATGACGGAGAAAGCGGCTGATTCTGATTGGATGTTGTCTCGCGAAAAGCGAGCGGAACAGTTTTTCTTTGCCTTGCCGCGTCGCGCGGTCTGGGCCGGGCTACTCACTTTTGTTGGTTATTACCTCGGCTCTAAGATCGGGTTCGCGCTCACGTTTCAGCCGCATCCAATCTCGGTCTTTTGGCCACCGAACTCGGTCCTGCTCGCGGCGCTCTTGCTGACACCGCCTCGCATCTGGTGGTTCCTATTGCTTGGGGCTTTCCCTGCGCACCTGATCGCAGAACTGCAATCTCACGTTCCTCTAACCATGGTTGTCTGTTGGTTCATCAGCAATTGTTGTGAAGCGTTAATCGGCGCCGGTCTGATCCGCTACTTCCTGAGAGATCGGATACGTTTCGACACCTTGAGCGACGTCGCTATTTTTTGCATATGCGGAGCGTTTCTTGCACCTTTCCTATCGTCGTTCATCGATGCTGAATTCGTTAAATTGAACCGCTGGGGGCAAGACAGTTACTTCGAAATTTGGCGCGTCAGGTTCTTCTCCAACTCCTTAACCGCGCTGACCCTGGTGCCGGCGATTGTGACCTGGTACGATTTTCGGCCCGCTCAATGGAGAGGGATATCCAGCGCCCGTGCTTTGGAAGGAAGCGCCCTTTTTCTTGGCTTGGTAATAGCGAGTACCGTGGTTTTGTATAACGCGTCGACAAATCCGGATCCGGTTTTGTTTTATGCGCCGATGCCATTTCTGCTCTGGGCGGTGTTCCGTTTTGGAAATCGCGCAACGAGTGCGGGCGTCTTGATTGTGACGTTTCTTGCCATTTGGAGCAGTGCTCACGGCCATGGGCCGTTCACCAATGAAAGCGCAGAGATCAACGCGCGCTCGATCCAACTGTTCCTCATCGTCATAGCGGTTCCGATAATGTTGCTGGCAGCAGGTATCCAGGAACGCGCGGTTGGAGAGACAAAGCTGCGCGAGAGCGAGTCACGTTTCCGGATCGTTGCCGATGCTGCGCCGGTTCTCATCTGGATGTCCGGGGTCGACAAACTCTACACCTTCTTTAACAAACCATGGTTGGAGTTTACGGGCCGCAGCATGGAACAGGAACTCGGAAATGGATGGGCCCAAGGCGTGCATCCGGAGGACCTTCAAAGGTGCCTCAAGATGTACACGGAGGCCTTCGACGCTCGCGAATCGTTTGTCATGCAGTACCGGCTCAGGCGAAACGATGGCGAATATCGTTGGGTCTCCGACCAGGGTGTTGCGCGCTATGACGAACACGGAAAGTTTGCGGGCTACATCGGTACGGCCGTGGATGTCACTGAACTAATCAATAAAGACGCAGCCTTGCGGGAAAGTGAAGAACGCATGCGTCTGGCGGCGGATGCGGTTAACTTGGGGATTTGGGAATTGGATCTGAGAACAGATGAGATCTGGGCCACGAACAGGCGACGGCCTCTTCTGGGCTGGCCGGCTTCAGGAAAAGTCACGTTCGAAGATTTTATTTCGGGCGTGCATCCCGACGATCGCGATCGGATTCGACAGCTGATCGACCAGGCAATCGAACAAGGAAAAGATTACGAGTGCGAGTATCGGCTCGTTTTGCCGGACGGAATCGTACGCTGGATGGCAATGCGCGGTAGTGCGCACTTCGATGAAAACAGCAAACCCGCGCGGCTTCTCGGAATCAGCATCGATATTACCGACCAAAAACTAGCGGAGGAAGCGAACCGCAATCTCGTTCATGCCTCTCGCGTCGCGCTGCTGGGTGAGCTCACCGCGTCGATCGCGCACGAGATTAACCAACCGCTCGGCGCCATCTTGAGCAATGCGGATGCAGCAGAGCTTTTGCTGGAGTCCGAATCGCCGCCACTGGATGAGCTCCGGAAAATTCTGGCAGACATTCGTAGCGATGATGTCCGGGCAGGCGAAATCATTCGCCACATTCGGTTACTCACGCGCAAACGTGCGGTGCAGATGGAATCGCTTGATATCAACGAAATTGCCGCCGAAGTGGTACGCTTGATGGAAGTGGAAGCGCACCGTCGCAGCGTGTCGCTGCACACCGAATTCACTGCCGCGCCGGCTACGATTTTTGGTCATCGGGTGCGTCTTCAGCAAGCGTTGATGAATTTGATTCTGAATGGAATGGAAGCAATGGCGGACACGCCAGAGACAGACCGGCGTCTTTTGGTTCGCACGGCAACAAATGGAGAGCGAAGGGTCGAGATTTCAGTGACCGATTCGGGGCCAGGCATTCCACTGGAGAAACTGCCCCGATTGTTCGATTCCTTTTTCACCACCAAGGAGGATGGAATGGGTCTGGGCCTTGCAATCGCACGTTCTATCATCGACGCGCATCGCGGGCGAATTTCCGCAGAAAACAATTCGGACGGCGGCGCAACATTCCGATTTGATCTTCCCATCGGTGCGACAGCTGCTGGGTGAAGACGATTTCGTGATGAGCTCTCCCGTTTCCGAAAAACCAGTCGTTTACGTTGTCGATGACAATGACTCGTTGCGCAAAGCTCTGACAAGGTTGCTGAACGCCGCCGGATACGAAGTTCGCGCCTACGCCTCTGCCGGTGATTTCGCCATTTCCGAGCGCGACAACAGACGTGGCTGCGTGTTACTTGATGTGCGGATGCCCGGCCCAAGTGGCTTGGATCTTCAGGAGGCGCTGGCGAAAGAAGACGAACCGCTGCCTGTAATTTTTCTTACCGCATACGGTGATGTTCCGACGAGTGTGCACGCCATGAAAGTGGGCGCCGTCGATTTCCTGACTAAGCCGGTCAAGCGCGATGTGTTATTAAGTGCAGTTCGCATGGCGCTCGCTCGCGATGCGCGGCTGCACACTTCGCACGAGCAAGTGCGCGATCTTCGTGTGCGCTTTGCAAAATTGACGCCGCGCGAGCGGGAAGTGTTCGAGTTGGTCGTCGCGGGTAGGCTGAACAAGCAGATCGCAGCTGAGCTTGGCATATCTGAGCGCACGGTCAAAGTGCATCGTGCGCAAGTCATGACCAAAATGCGCGCGACATCTCTCGCTGAGCTCGTCCACCTTGCCAACAAGATGGGAAGCGCGGACTCATAAAACGCGACGCACTCTGCGAAAGTGTGCGCTGGAGATGAAAACATGCCCTTTCGGTCAGAAAAAGCCGCGATACCGGCGATTGAACATAGCCTGGCGATTTATCGCCAGGGTATGATAAGAATGGCAGCGGTCTGTCGAAGAAAGCCGCGCTAGCGGCAAATGAATATAGCCTGGCGATTTTATCGCCAGGATACGGATAGACTAGAGTCCGCGTCGCGTAGCGACGGCTGAAGTCAACCCAACAGGTAACGGTCATCATATTCAATACGATGCCGCGCTAGAAAGGCGCGATACTCCTCAATAAATGTTTTCGTCCGATGATGCTCCGGCTGTGAACGAATGTAGGCCTGCGTGTCATTAAGCTGCGACTGACTCACCGTGAAAGCCGCATATCCATCCTGCCATGCAAAATCAATCATGTTCGGGAATGTTACCTTCAGCCAATGTGACGAGCCGCCTTTTATGAGCTGAACTGCCTTCGATACGGCAAGGGACGCAGGAATCGAAAGCAGCAAGTGAACGTGATCTGTCATACCGCCAACCTCCAAGGCGTTCATCCCGTTTTCGCGCGCGATACCGCCGAGATAAGCGAAGAGACGTTCGCGAACCGTCTCGACGAGAAATGGATCACGATTCTTCGTGCTGAAGACGATATGGTAATGCAACGAGGTGTAGGTATTTGCCATCGGTTTCAACCGTCGCTACGCGACGCGCATTGCTTCTATTATTATACCTGGCGATAAATCGCCAGGCTACTCTCGTCTGCCGCTGCGCGGCTTTTCTTTTGGCCAGCCTCTGCCTATCTGCCCTTAAGGGCAGTCTTTACGCCCGAAGGTCTGATTCCGCTTACAGGCGGCAGTTGGTACACTTGGGAACTTTTTTACACAACCAATGGATCTCCCGCCTCCTATCCGCGGACGCCTGAACGTAAGCGAACGCGGACAAACCAGGAACTAAGAGTATGAACATCATTAGTCTGATCATCGAGGCGGTTAGCGGCGCTCTCGGCGGGAATATTGCCGGCGCAACAATGAAAGAGAACAGCCTGGGCACATTGGGCAACTCCATTGCTGGAATTGTCGGGGGCGGCCTGGGGGGGATACTTCTTCAGAGCGTATCGGGAGCTGCGGCGGCTGGCGATGGCACCCTGGATCTGACCACCATGCTAAGCAACGTCGCCGGTGGCGGCGTCGGCGGAGCCATTCTCATGGCCATCATCGGCCTCATAAAGAACGTCGTGGCGAAAAAGTGACGATGCGCCCGGCATTTCACTCAGTAAGATCAGCCACACGTTTCAGTTTCTCATGCGCGTTACAGGATCATCGGGCACCGGAACGTATTGCCCTAAGGTCTTATATACGGAGTCCCACAAAACTGTCAAAGTTGCTGCCGGAATTTTTCTCCCGATGAAATCATCTCCAAGACAACCGCAAACCTGAAAGCAACCAAAAATATGAAACAGATAGTCTCATTCAAGATGATCACTGTCGCAGCCCTACTAGCGCTGACCGTCGGCTGTGCCACCACCAACAGCAATTCGGATTTGCTATCCGCGGCAGGCTTCAAACTGCTCCCCGCTGATACGCCTAGGAAGCAGCAACTGCTTCAAACACTGACGCCAGGCAAGCTCACTTTGATCACCTGGAAAGGAAAGCAATTCTACGTGCAACCGGACGTTCCTAACAACCAAGCCTACGTGGGAACGCCGAAAGAATACCAAACCTATCAACAACTGCGGCTGGCCAAGCAGTTGAGCAACGACAACCTCATGGCCGCTCAAATGAACCAAACTGCCATGATGGGTTGGGGCCCTGCATG
>QHPE01000169.1 GCA_003218945.1 Verrucomicrobiota bacterium
CAAATATAACGCCCCACTGCGCCACTTCGCTTCCCGACTCCGCGCCGCTGGCAAACCAAAAATGAGCATCGTCTGCGCCATCATGCGCAAACTCATCCACATCGCCTTCGGTGTGCTCAAACACCAAAAGCCTTTTAATCCCTCACTCGCATGACTACACAACTGACTTGCACTTCAAGATCGTATCTACAGCCGGTGCAAATTACATGCCCTCCACCAGGATCATGTTCGTCCTGGCCGTGCGGTGGCGCATCTTGCGCGGCTCGCGGTAGTCCTCGCAGTTCAACCACTCTTTCGCGCGCTGTGTTGATTCAAATTCCAGCACAACGATGCGCTTCGGTTGCCAATCGCCTTCGAGCACTTCGGTTTTACCGCCGCGCACGATGTATTTGCCGCCGTACTTTTCCACAGTTGCGCCCGCGAGCTTCTTGTATTCTTCGTAGCCGGCCGGATCGAGGATCTCGATTTCAACAATGATATAAGCGGGCATGGCCTATCGGATCGTTAAACCGTTGAATCGTTAAACCGGTGATATTGCCCGCAGTCTGTGATTACTTGTCACAATCTAGTGGCCGTTATGGCTCCGATCTTTTGCGGCGAGCTCGGGAATTTTCCGTCGGCGGCGCAGTCGTAACCAGTTGTTCCACGTTTTGCGCAAGCTGTCGCGCGGAGTTTGGTATTGCTGATTCAATTCGTTGCTTTTGACGATCTGGGCGAGAATTCCTCTCACCGAAACATCGTCCGTGTTGATGATCGTGTAGGCCGTCCCAACAGCAGCGGCGTGATGCGCATCGCTGGCGGCAGTCATGGGCAGACCGCGGATCTGTGCGTATTTGAAAGCGTAGCGGTTGTAACGCCGCAGCGTGGTTGCGGCGTTAAAAACCTCGATCGCATCCACTGGCAGCGTCTCCAGCGTGGCGAACCGGATTCCGGCGCGGAATAAATCGTACGGATGCGGAGGAATAGCGAGACCGCCACGCTCGTGGATGATATCGCAGACTTCGCGCGCCGGCTTTCCTTTCAGGTAAGGCAATTCAGCGCCAATACACAGAAGATGTCCGTCGGCGGTGGTGACTTCGACTCCGGGCAGAACGAGAAAATCGTTGACTGGCAAACCATCGAGCCGCATCAGGCCTTTCTCGAGGAGGTAATTGACCGCATCGCAAGTATTGTGATCCGTGATAGCGATGCCACTCAAACCTTTGGCGCGCGCGGCTGCGATCAAATCTTCCGGGCTGGAAACGCCGTCACCGGAAAAGAACGAATGCGTGTGCAGATCGACATTAAGAGACATGGCTGCGCCGATGTTAAATCGTTACGAGAGTTACAACGTTACAACGTTCGAAAAGAATCGTCCAAGTCGCACCATGTAGCTTTGTAACTGTTTTAACTCCGGTTCAAACCAGCTCTTCCACAAGAATACCTGCTTCGGCGTCGCTTTCCTTGTGAACACGATTGAACTGGTGGTCGTACAGGCGGCGATAGTATCCGGATTTGTCCAGCAATTCCGCGTGTGTCCCGATCTCCTTAATCCGGCCGGAATCCATCACGATAATTTGATCGGCGGACAGAACAGTGGAGAGCCGATGTGCGATGGCGATTACCGTCCGGCCAGTCGCCAGTTCTGCGAGGGCCCTTTGAATTTGTTGTTCCGATTCGGAATCGAGCGATGAAGTGGCTTCATCCAGCAAAAGAATCGGCGCGTTCTTCAGAACAGCGCGCGCGATGGCAAGACGCTGCTGCTGGCCGCCGGAAAGAAGGCATCCTTTGTCGCCAATGACAGTTTGGTAGCCCTTTGGCTGGGCCATAATAAAGTCGTGCGCATAGGCCGCTCGCGCTGCTTCGCGAACTTCTTCCGGCGTCGCATCGAGCCGGCCGAATTGGATATTGCTGAAGATCGTATCGTGAAACAGGAAGGTCTCCTGAGTGACGAGCCCAATCTGTTCGCGCAACGATTTCTGCGTCACCGAGCGCAGATTTCGACCATCGATCTTTATACCTCCGGAAGTCGGATCATATAAGCGTAGGATCAGCGAGAGAATAGTGCTCTTTCCTGCGCCGCTGGCGCCGACAAGCGCGTAGCTCTTTCCTGGTTCGATTTGCAGGTTTAGACTACCGACTGCGTCGGCGACAGTATTGGCGTAACGGAACGTCACATTTTGAAAGTCGATGCGCCCGGTTGCGGAGGTCAGCTTCGTGGCATCCGGTGAATCTTGTACAGTTGGCTCGGTGTCGAGGAGAGCGAAAATCGCCGTTGTCGCGGTGATTGACTGCTGCATCACAATTTGAAGCTTACTGAGCGTCTTGATCGGATCGTAGAGAATGAAAATTCCTGAGATCAGTCCGAAAAATCGTCCCGCGCTCAGGTTTGCAGCGTAAACATAGAGCAACGCCAAGCCTATCCCGAGGGCAGCGATGGTTTCGACCAGTGGGCCAGTAGCCTCCATCGACCGGATAATGCGCATCATCTGCGAGAATTGCATTTGATTGCTGCGCTTGAATTCCTTTTCCTGGTGGGCTTCGCGCGCGAACGACTTGATCACCCGAATGCCAGCGAACGTCTCCTGCATCGTCACTACCATTTCGCCCATGCCTTCAAACTGACCTCGGAGCGCTTTTCGCGCGCGACGCCCATAGATGCGAAGCGGCAGCAAACAGGTTGGAAAAAGAATCAATGTAATCAGCGTGAATTTCCAATCCATCAGAAATAGAACGCTGATTGCGCCCACGATCAGTACCGGTTGCTTAAAAATATCGCTGCTGACGGCGGTCAAAGCCATTTGCACGACGCGGGTCTCGTTGGTAATGCGCGAGATTAAGAGGCCCGAACGCATCTTGTTAAAGAAGTCCATCGAAAGGCGTACCATCTTGTTGAAGAGCTGACCCCGAATATCGGTGACCACCTTGTTGCTCACCCATTGCATGCAGTAGGTATTTCCGTACGAGCAAAGGCTGCGCACGGTCATGATCGCTGGAATGGCGAGGCAGATCAGAACGATCGAATTGATCTTTGGCCCTGTATCCAAGGCTCCTAAATTGGAGCGCAGAGCCGTTGGATTGGGAGCAGCCCCATGGAAAATCGTGCCTGTTACCCGGGAAATGGCGAGCGGCAAAAGCGCACTGACTCCGCCGTACGCAAAGCCCAAAAGCAAACCCACGATAAAACGGACCTTGTACGGTTTAACGTAGCCGAGGAGCCGCCGGTAGGGACCGGAGGCTGCGCGTAACGTTTGCCAAAGGGACTGCTTTTTCTTAGCCGATTTAGCGCCGCTCATGAAATGTGCGCCGCCGCGCGATGCGACAGCAGGGAATCCATAGCACTGATCACCGATCCCGTCGAGATTTCGCTCATCGCAAAGCGTGGCCGAAGCGGCACGAAATCGGTCATCGGTACGCCTGATTTGCCTTGCAAAATTAGGGCGGGACTTTCCCTGGGCCGCCAATGAAACGGGTTTGTTGGCCCGAACAGGATCACCTGCGGCGTATGCGTAGCGGCCGCGAGATGCATTGGAGCCGAATCGACTGTCACCAGGAGTTCCGCCCGCGCAATCAACGCTGCCAAGGTCAGCAAATCCGTTTTTGCGGAGAGGTCGATTGTCTGTTTCCGCGTAAGCTTTGTAATCGCTGCGACGTGCGCTTGCTCGTCGGCGGATGGGCCGCTGGTCAAGACAAGATCGAAGTCCTTGTTTTTGAAGCCGTCAACGACTTCGGCCCAGCGCTCGGGTTCCCAGAGCTTTTCGCGGCGAGCCGAGCCGGGATGCAAAATCAGGTAGGGTCGCGTGATTTTCGAATCGCGACGAAGCGCATCGGCATTTTCGTGTGCGGCTTGTGGCAGGTTTAATTCCGGACTGGTTGGAGCAGCGTGGACGCCGAGCGGCTCCAACAATGCCAGATCATAATCAATGGTGTGCCTGTCTCGCACGCGAACGCCGACAAGCTCGGTGTAAAGACGAGCGCATGTCTTCGATTGGTCACGGACGCGATAGGAAGCGATGCGTCTCCGCGCACCGGATAGAAGCGTCAGAAAAGCCGAGCGATCATTTCGGGTGAAATCAACGCAGTAATCGAATTTCTTGCAGGCGATAGAAGAAAACACACCCAGATCGCGCAAATTGCGTCGTGCGATCAAAATTCGATCGACATTCGAGATCGCCGGCAGCAGCTGAGCGCATTCGTTTGACACTACAAGCGTGAGGTGAGCATCTGGAAAACTCTGGCTCAAAGCAGCAATCGCAGGCGTCGTCAAAATCAGATCGCCGATTCGCTTGAGTTGCAGAAGAAGAATTTTCACTGAGCCTACTGTAGCGGCGCTCTGTGAGCGCCGAAACAAGGGAATCGGCGGTCACAGACCACCGGTACAGTAAACTATCGCGCCATGCGCATTGCAGTTTCATAGGCTTCGAGCAATCGCGTTCGAAAATGGTCCCAGGTGAAGTTCTCGACTACGCGACGTCGCGCTGCGCTGCTCATTCGCTCCACAATTTCCGGATGCCGATACAAATGCTCCAGCGCAGTCGCAACTGCGTCCACATCTCCCGGTTTCACGATGATTCCCTCAATTCCGTTACGAACCACATCACCCGCTTCACGCGTGGTGATCTGCGGCAATCCGCACGCCGCCGCTTCATACGTGACTTTCGCGCTGCCTTCCCATTGCGAGGGGAAAATGTGGAGCGTTCCCTGGTTGAGATAATTCTCCGGGTCACGCACAAAGCCGACGACGCGAATGTTATCACGCCAGAACTGGTTTAGAAATGGTTTCGCTTCGTCATGCACAAACCCAATTAACCACAATTCGGCATCGGGCAGATTGAGGCGGTGCCATGCTTCGAGAACATGTTGAATTCCTTTTCGTTTGATCAATGCACCGGCGAACACGGCACGAAATTTTGCCGGACGCGCGACCGGCTTGAAGCGGTCCACGTCCACTCCGCGCGGCAGATAGAACAGCTTTTCCTCTGGAAATCCGCGGACACGAAACGTCTTCGCCGCCTTTTCGGATAACACCAGTAAAAGATCAGCAAGTTCATATTCTCGAATGAAACGCTTCCGCTGGAGCAATAGTCGGTTCTTCCACTTTTCAAAGGTCGACGCATGCTCTGGTGGCGCAGGCATTTTCGGCCGGATCACCTTCTCTTTGCCACCGTCGCGGTGCCAGGTCGGGATCTCAACGATTGACGGAATGCGATGTTGTTTTGCAACTTTCAATGACCGCAAGCAATCGCCTGACCAGCTATGAAACAGATCGTAACGTCCAGTCGCCAGATGCCGGGAAACGATCCAATCGAGATATTTCTTCTTGGCACCGTAATAGTAAGGGCGATCAAGAAATGAGATCAGGCGAACTGGATGCCAGCGCAGAGAATGGATGAATGAACCGGGAATCTCCTGCTGCCGGTTATCGTATGCGATTGCTTTGCCGAGGAATCCTCCGCGATAGGATGCGCGCAACGTTTCAAATGCATCTGTATCAAGCCCGGAACCGCCGATTCGGGCGAAGATCGAGTACAACAAACGCCGCGGTAAGGTACGTGCCACAGGCGGGGGGCGAACTACTGGAGCGGGAGCATTTAGGGTTTCACCCAGCATTGGCTTACAAGTATTCTGGCGAACATTAACCAAGTAAAGTTGTCATTCCGAGCGAGGCCAAGGCTTCAACGCAGTCCCGAAAGCTTTCGGGGCGATGCCAAGCTTTCAATCCTCTGACATGACCTGAAAAGTGAGTGCGAGAGCATTCCTCAGACGTCGCTCGGGATGACGAACAAACTGAGCATTGTTTTGGTTCGCCGCGGGTATTCCCCGACCGGCGGAGCAGAAGCCTACTTAAGACGACTTGCGGATGGGATCATAAAAGCGGGCCACGACCTTCAACTTATTGGTACCGAGGACTGGCCTCAGGACCAATGGTCATTTGGATCAAAAAAACGCCTGAGCGCGAAATCCGCAATTGGGTTTGCCGATGAATTGGAACAAATTCAGCCACAGCTTCGCTGCGATGTTTTGTTTAGTTTCGAGCGTGTGTGGCGCTGCGACGTTTACCGGGCTGGCGATGGAGTACATCAAGCCTGGCTGGCGCGCAGGAGAAAATTTGAAATCCCGTTAAAACAATTTGTCCGCGCGGTCAGCCGAAAGCACCGCGATTTGTTGCGCTTGGAGGAATCACTTCTTGCTGCGCGCAAGGCCGGGCGCGTGATTGTGGCCTCACAAATGGTCAGAAATGAAATCACCGAAGTTTACGGCTACCCCACGGACAAGATTGACCTCGTGCGTAATGGCGTTCCACTTGATCGATTTCGATTCGATCCCGAGCTTCGCGAGAAATCGCGCGCGCAGTTAAACCTTAAGCAGGATCAAATTGCGCTGTTGTTTGCAGGGTCAGGGTGGGAGCGCAAAGGCCTGCTGTTCGCAATCGAAGCCATGGCGCTCTGCCAGGACCGCAAGTTGCGGCTGCTCGTTGCAGGTCGAGGAAATGCGAGGCCGTACAAAACAACGCCCCTTTGTTTTTGGCGCGAGAAACCAGTGCAATTTCTTGGCGAAGTTGCAGACCTTGTGCCGATTTACGCGGCTGCGGACATCTTCATTTTACCCACGATTTATGATCCATTCTCGAATGCCTGCCTGGAAGCACTGGCCTGCGGGTTACCGGTGATCACAACTCGTTCCAACGGATTTAGCGAAATCATCGAGGGCGGGGTTCACGGCTCAATTGTGGCGGATGCCGGAAGTCTTATTGATTTGCGTGACGCCATTCGCTTCTGGTCCGATCCCTCGCGGCGCCGGGTGGCGCGCACGACGAATATCGACCGTGCATCGCAGTTCGATATTTCAAAAAACGTGGCGCAAACGCTGGACATTTTGATGCGCGCATCTGGGTAGCGCACGCGTCTCGCGTGTTGGTTTTGGCGTCGCGCCGAAACAGACTTTCCTTTGACGATTTCGCGCTGGATGCTGGCGAATTACAATGAAAGTACGCGATCGCGAGGACGCCCTCGCCAGGCACGCGTGACGCTTGCGCTACCCAGCTAGGGCCGCATCCGCATCGGGGAAGATCTGAAAAACTTGATCGAGCCGAGAGATTTCGAAGATGGACCGCACGGTTTCCTGTAAACCCGCCAGCATGAATTTGCCTCCGTAGCCTTCCACTTTTTGCATCGCTTCGATCAATGCAGCCAGCCCAGCGCTGTCGATGTAACTTACGTCCGAAAGATCGACGACCATACGCTCCGGCTTTTTATTAATCATCTCGTTGAGCGACGCGGTGACTGAAGGGGAGACGTGCAGGTCGATTTCGCCCTTCAGCGGCAGAACATTAGAGCGGCTTTGGCGCGGGCTCGTACTTGATGAAGCGGGGTCTTTCGTCATTTCATCGTGGATTCGTTAATGGATCACCATCCGAGCGTGTCCACAATACTTTCCACGTCCGAGAGATCATCAATTAGAAAATCGGGTTGATGCTTTGCAAGCTCGTCGCGGCTCGATCTGCCGGTGGCGACCGCGATCGTTCGCGCGCCAAGCGCTTTTCCACAGGCGATGTCGCGCGGCGTGTCGCCGATAATGTCGATCTCATACGAGGCGAACTCGCGGCCGTGTTTTTCTTTTGCCCGGGCGCGAGCGAATCGGCCAAGCTCGTTGCGGTCGCGGTGATCGTCAGCAAACGCGCCAAATTCAAAAAAATGCCAGACCCCATAATGCTCCAGTTTCAAGCGCGCGCCGCGCGAGACATTTCCCGTGAGCAGGGCGAGCACTACATGCGGCCGCGACTTGAGCCGTTCAAGCAACTCGAGCACGCCGGGAAGTAGTTTGCCCTTCCGGCGCGGCAGTTCCAGCGACAGGAAATGCACGTAGCTGTCCAGGAACGCGCTGACGTTTTCGTGAGTCACGGGAATTTTGTGCTTTTTCAAAATGCTCAGAACGATTCCCGAATCGGTCATGCCCGCGATTTCAATGTCGTGCAGATCATCATCGATCCCGAAGCGCTCTTTGAAAGCCAACTTGAGCGCCTGCACACCCGCTCCGCCCGAATGAATCAACGTGCCGTCAATGTCGAAAAGGAGAAGCCGTTTTTGCGTCTTTGTCATACGAAAAATGACGAAATCCGAATGACGAATGACGAAGGAATGACGAAGGTCAAATGACGAAATTTTTCGCTGGCAGATGCGCAGCATTTCAGGTTTGTCATTCTGTTTGTTTCGGCATTCGTCATTCGTGCTTCGTCATTAGCCTTTGAGAGGTCTCGACTTCACCGTATTCCGGTGGGTGCAACAGCTCAAAGGCTCGGCGCGTGCATCATCAGCACCGCAATCATGCTCCCAAAAAAGACAAGCAGTGCAATCCCAACTCCGATCATGATTCCGGTGCGCACCATGTCGTTCTGCTCTTCCTGTCGTCGAAACAAAGATGCGCTGGTGAAATGAGACTGTGCTGCGCTGTCCGCTGTGAATTGAGTGCTAATTTCCTCAGGGATGGGCAGCGGCTTTAATCTGGTAGCTTCCGAGGATTCGTACAGCGCTTCTGCTTCCCCAAACCGAATCCGATCATCAAACCGCAACACAGCTTCCGTAACAAGCTTGCTGTTGACCCGTGTGCCATTAGTGGAATTGAGGTCTTTCAACCGATACGTATCGCCTTCCAGCAGCAACTGCGCGTGATGTGTGGAGATGGACTGATCGTTTACGACTATCGTGTTATCCGGTCCCCGCCCGATTGTGATCGCCAGGTCCACCAGTTCATGCGTAACATCTGAAATGGTGAGCTTTGGCATGCTGCTGATCTTAACCGAATGAGTCAAATCGGACAAACCGGGTGGCATACCGATTGACCGGCTGCAGCCACACCCGGATAGTGCCGCTTTCATGGCCATTGAGTTGACGCGCAATTTTTGCATCATCGCGCACATCGATCACGGCAAGACGACATTGTCCGATCGGTTGTTGGAGCGCACTGGCACGATCCAGGAGCGCGAGAGGCAGGACCAGCTTCTTGATTCGATGGACTTGGAGCGGGAGCGGGGGATAACGATCAAGGCGCATCCAGTGGCGATGCGTTACAGCAGTAAAGACGGCGAAACATATCGGCTGAATCTGCTCGACACGCCCGGACACGTCGATTTCGCCTATGAAGTTTCCCGTAGTCTCGCGGCTTGCGAGGGCGCGCTACTGGTAATTGATGCGGCACAGGGCGTAGAAGCGCAAACCGTGGCAAACGTCCATCTCGCGCACAAACAAGGACTCACCATTATTCCGGTTATCAACAAGATCGACTTGCCGAACGCCGACGTGGCTTCGGTTCAACGGCAGTTGGAAGAAATCCTCGCCATTCCCGCGGAGGAAGCGATCCAGGCGAGCGCGAAAATGGGGATCGGCATTGATGAAATTCTCGAAGCGATTGTGAAGCGGATCCCGCCGCCGCAATCATCGCCTGACAACACGTTGCGCGCGCTCGTGTTTGATTCGGTGTTTGATGTTTATCGCGGCGTGATCGGATATGTGCGCGTTGTTTCCGGAACAATGGAAGCGAATCACGCGATTATGTTGATGAGCAACAACTCGCGATATGAGATCAAGGAAGTAGGCGTCTTTACCCCGAAAATGCGCGTCCAGGAGCAGCTGAATCCCGGTGATGTCGGGTATTTCATCGCGAACATCAAATCAACTGCCGACATAAAGATCGGCGACACGATCACCGACCAGAGGCATCCCGCACGCGAACCGCTGCTCGGTTTCCAGGAAATTCATCCAATGGTCTTCAGCGGGATTTACCCGATTAACACGGGTGACTTCGAACACTTGAAGACTGCGATCGGCAAGCTGCGTCTGAATGATTCCGCCTTTGTTTACCAGCCGGAAAGCTCGGTTGCGCTGGGTTTCGGATTTCGTTGCGGATTCCTTGGTTTGCTTCACATGGAAATCATCCAGGAACGGCTCCGGCGCGAGTACAACATGGACATCATCGCGACGAGTCCAAGTGTGGTTTATGAAGTGGTGACCACGGGCGATGAAAAATCATTGATCGATAACCCCGCGCATCTTCCAAACCCGAGCATAATTCGGGAAATCCGTGAGCCGATCGTAAGTGCATATGTGCTTTGTCCGAATGAAAATATCGGCGACATCCTGCAATTGATTTTGGAGAAACGCGGACAGATGGAGCGCACTGAGTCGCTTGATACGCGTAGAGTGATGTTGCATTGCGAATTGCCGCTCAACGAAATTCTGGTCGATTTCAATGATAAGATTAAGAGCATCACCCGCGGTTATGGATCCATGGATTACGAGCACGCCGGTTACCGAGCGGCGAAACTGGTGAAACTGGATGTGCTCGTGAACGGCGAGCCAGTGGATGCGTTTTCGACCATCGTGCACCAGGACCGCGCAGAGGCGCGCGGGCGGCAGTTGGCGGCCAAACTGAAGGAAGTAATCCCGCGGCAGCTTTATGCGGTGGCCATTCAAGCGGCGATCGGCGGGAAAATTATTGCGCGCGAGACTGTTTCCGCTTTACGAAAAAATGTGACCGCGAAATGCTACGGCGGCGACATCACCCGCAAACGCAAATTGCTGGAGAAACAAAAGGAAGGAAAAAAACGGATGAAAAGCATCGGGAAAATCAATATTCCTCAGGAGGCGTTTATCGAGGTACTGAAAGCACAATGACGAATGTCGAATCTCGGATGACGAAGGAATGTCGAATGACGACGCCCGAATTCGTGGCGCAGCGTGACCGAACTCTGTTTTCGTCATTCAGACTTCGTCATTATTTCGTCATTCGTCCTTCGGATTTCGTCATTTTCTAGCCATGTTTACATCGCGCCAGATTAAGCACAGCCGGTTGCTCCTGCGGCACGCTCGGAAATACCTGCGTTACAAGCACGATTTGCTTAGTGATGCCGACCGGCAACAAATCGTCGCGGAAATGCAGGCGCTCCGCACTGCGTTACGCGGAAGAGACCGCCAGAGAATTCACAGCGCAGCCGAGACACTTGATAAGACGCTGCACAGGCTCACCCCTGTAACGTGGGAATCGCATTGGCGGGAGAACTGCGAAGTAATCCTAGTGGCGATCGTCATTGCGGTGGGAATTCGCTCGTATTTTCTCCAGCCGTTCAAAATTCCCACCGGGTCGATGCAACCAACGTTAAACGGGATCATCGGTCACCCGAGCGCCGAGCCGCCGCCGAATTTGCTGCGACAAATTGCGGAGTTTGTTATTCAGGGCCGCAACTACATCAACGTGGTATCCAACGAGGACGACCAGCTTTTGGAAATAGTGCCGAGAAAAGTCGGCTTCTTTTTTGCTTTTTCGCGATTGGTCTTTGAGCGGCAAAGCTTTCTGGTATACGCGGCGCCGGACACCCTGCGCCAGGACTTCAACATCTTCCCTGGTCGACTTTTTCATCGCGGCGAAATCATTGCCAGAGGTGCAATCGACACGGGCGACCAGGTGTTTGTGGATAAGTTCAGCTACAACTTTGTTAAGCCACATAATGGTGATGTTTTCGTGTTCAGGACAAACAATATTCCGGCGATTCGGCCAGACCCAGTGGGGGGGTCTCCGTTTTACATCAAACGTTTGGCCGGTTTACCCGGCGACGTGTTGCGTATCGATCCACCGTTTCTTTATATCAACGGCCAAAAAGCGAAAGGGTATGGGTTTGAGCGGGTGATGTCGGCGAGGCCGCCCTATCGCGGATATGCGTTCGGCCATGAATATCTGTCGAAACCTGATCAGAAGTATACCGTGCCGCGCAAGGGATATTTTGCCTTGGGTGATAACAGTTATAACAGCTTCGACAGCCGTTACTGGGGACCGGTTCCGTTGGAAAACCTGGTCGGCCGAGGGTTGTTTGTTTATTGGCCGTTTTACCCGCACTGGGGAGTTATTCGTTAGGCCCATGACGGGGTGATGGGGCAATGGATTATTGGAGTGATGTTTTAAGTCGCATTACTCCGGTACTCCACTGCTCCATTCCTCCCGTTTCGGTGCTTGCTGCGGCATGGCAAACTGTGCCAAGCGCGTACGGTTGGCTGGGGCTTTGCGGTGGTTACGCGCTGGTGATGCTTTTCACACCAGTGCGCCAGGCGCTGGGTGATGGTCTTCACTGTCTCCGGCGTTACCAACGCATCTGGATCGCGTTCGCCATCCTCGGGTTTGGCTATTTCCTCTTTCAGTTCGTTACTTTTACGCCAATCCGGAACTTGGAGGACTTGGAGCCAAGCCAGATCACTTCCTTGCCGCAATGGGCTTGGCCGCGCTTGAGCGAGGTTTGGAGGGAGACGCCGTTACCTGCGCTCGAAGGCGTGGCCGGAATTTTCGACAACGCCACTACCACCTATCCGCTCTCGGCCATTGCTGCAGTCCTCATGATTGTGAACTGGCGCGGATTACACAGTGCGTTGGTGCGCGCCCTGCGGAAACGGTACGGCTTCTGGGGTTGTCTGGTTTATTTGATTCTGTTGCTGAGTGCGCTGGCGTCACTCCTGAAGCCGATCGTGTTCTGGAGGTTGCCTGAATGGAGTGGGCTTGTTCCCGCAGCCGGTCTGATGCGGATCTCGGCCGCGGTAGATGGCACGGCTTTTATCTTCGAATATCTACTGGGGGTCTACATCCAAGTCTATCTCATTATAGTCTGCCTGGCATGGACCAAAGGCGTTAGCTTTGAACAGGGCGAACTGTTCCGGTTCGCGATGCGGCGCTTCAGCTACGTGTTGGAATGGGCTGGCATTGTGGTTGCAGTCAGCACGTTAATCCTCCGGCTGCCGCTGGTTCTTTCCTACTTCGTAAATATTCCCGGCGTGCTCGATTACCTGCCGATTGCGCGGCTGCTCATCAGCGGGTTGATTATAGCGTTTTGCTCGGTCCAAATCTCCCTGGCACTGCACAACGAGACGTTATTCGAAGCTATGAGCGCTCACGTTTATTTTGTCCAAAAAAATGCCGGCCGGCTCGCGTGGTTTCTATTGATTTGCGGGATTCATTTTTATGGCATCACGCTTTGCGACGCCATTCTGCGCGGCGCAATCGGCGATAGACTGGGTGCGCTTTTCCTGTGGAAATTCAGTTTTGCTTCTGTTCGAGGAATAGTCACGGGCTGGTTGTTGGCGTCGTGGGTGTGCCTGTTTCGCCAATGCGAGACGGGCCGTATTCATCAGGAGAAATGGATTCAGTATTGATTCGGCAGCCTTCAGGAAGGCGAATGTGAATGCGGCGACAATCACGCGTCAGAGCCAATCGAATTTAGCCCTGGCTTTCATTTCCTTAGGCGCCGAGCGCAAACGAGACATCACGGTTTTCTATGCCTTCTGCCGTGTGGTCGATGACATTGCAGACTCTAGGGAACTGAGCGTGGGAGACAAACGAGTGCGTTTGGCGAAATGGCGCCACATGCTGCGGACCGCTGCTTCAGACGAGCCGTCGCTTGCTCGTGACGTCAGACAGCTGATGCAGAAATATTCATTGTCCCCGGAGATGCTGGAGGAAATTATTGCGGGAGTGGAAATGGATTTGAGCATCCTGAGATATTCCACCTTCAAAGAGCTTCGCATCTATTGTTATCGCGTCGCCAGCGCAGTTGGCCTGGTGAGCATCGAGATTTTCGGGTATGAAAATCCGCGCTGCCGAGAGTACGCGATCGACCTTGGGCTCGCCTTGCAGATGACAAATATTATTCGTGATGTTTGGAAGGATTTTCAGGCTGGCCGCGTTTATCTACCGCAGGAAGATCTGGCGAGGTTCGGGTATAGTGAGGGCGAACTAGCGCAACGCCAATACAACCAACAGTTCCTCCAGTTGATGCAGTTCGAAGCAGCGCGCGCGAGAGAATTCTTCACCCGCGCGGCAGCCGCGCTTCCGGCTGAAGATCGCCGCGCGATGGCGCCTGCAGAGATAATGGGCTCCATTTACCGCGGCCTGCTTGGGAGGATTGAACTGGACAAGTTTCGAGTTTTCGAAAAAGAATATGCCCTGAGCAAGCTGGAGAAAGCAGGCAGGATTACGGCGCAATTATTCAAATCTTTTTTGAATTTGCCGCACCGAGCATCCGTCTGAGTTCCTGGCTTCGAAACCTTTACCGAGGATAAAATATGAAAATGAAATCTGTGAAAATTGTGTTGGCAATCGCGGTTACATTCTTTGTGTTCGGCACACCGCTTTACGCGCAAGGCACTGACTCCCGTATAGGGAGTATTGCGCGCGAACGGAACGAACACGCCGCCGCTCCAGCTACGGCGATCTCGAAAGAAGAGGCTCAAAAAAAATATCCGGCGCGGGGTGGCGCTTATCCCACCGCTCAGCGCGATGCTCATGATCCAGCCGGTGTCGTCGTCAGTCCATATCCGCCGCATGAAAGGTATGATTGCTCGAAAGTTGCACACGGCGGATTGGTTGTGGACACAAAGGTCAACAAAGTCTTTGTAAGGCCGTAAGTCGCCACACATCTAGACTACGCAGCGCTCGGCCGGAGTGGCAGATTGATGCGCAACAATTGTGCCTGCGCGCGGTTGATCGTTGATGACGGTCCACTCGATGAATACAAATGTTCTTCTGATAGCTTCAGGAATTTCGCTGAGTGCTCTTTTTCTGAGCTCGTGTGATACGCCTGTTGGCCAGGGTGCCGCGTGGGGCGCTGCGACCGGCGCAATTATTGGTGGCGCGGCGACTGGCCATGTTCGCGGCGCATCCCTCGGCGCAGCCGCAGGGGCCGCAGCCGGAGCGTTGACGGGCGCGGCCATCCAGCAGAACCAGGTCGCGCTGTATGGTCCGCCGCCGCCGGGCGGTTATCCTTATGCCCATTGGGCGGGGCGGCCGGGATTTTACTATAGCCCTTATACCGGGCGCGTTTACGATCTTCGTGGCGTTCCACCCGGTGGACTTACTCGCGATATCGATACAGGTCGCTTGTTCCGGAGGCCATAGCCGTTTAAGGAACGATGGCTCTCCGAGCCGTAATGTTTATTCGACGGCTGCCGAAGCAGTCCTTCCTTGCGGGTGCATCGATTTAGCTTTTCGCGGCTTCGGTTTTTCGCTGCAGTGCGTTTACGATCGCGCGCGCTTCGTCTGTCATCTTGATCAACTCCGGCCAGGGACGGTGATAATTTTCGCCCGGCAATTTGCGCGTGGCGTCGAATCCCATGTGTGAGCCGATATTTTGTTGGCTCGGCGCGTGATCGAGCGAGTCGCTTGGATTTTTAATTATCGTCGTATCCCGAGCAGGATCGGTGTTTGCGCACAATCGAAACAGCACATCGCTCGTGTTGTGTACATCGCAATCTTCGTCCACAGCGACGATGTACTTGCTGAACATCATCTGGCCCATGCCCCAGAGGCCATGCATCACTTTGAAAGCTTGATAGGGGTATTGCTTTCGGATGCTGACGAAAACCAGATTGTGAAAAACGCCTTCGGCCGGCAAGGTCATGTCGACGATTTCCGGAAAATTCATCTTGAAGACCGGCAAAAGAATTCGGACACAGGCGTCGCCGATGTAGAAATCTTCCATCGGGGGTTTGCCGACGATGGTTGTAGGGTAAATCGCGTCGTGTCGGTGTGTGATCGCGGTCAAATGGAAAACGGGATAATCTTCGACCGCAGTGTAAAAACCCGTGTGATCACCAAACGGTCCTTCCGGTTGCATCTCGCCCGGTTGAACATAGCCTTCCAGAACGAAATCAACGTCTGCCGGCACATCCAGGTCGACCGTTTTGCACCGAATCAGCTCGATTGATTTCCGTCGCAGGAATCCGGCAAACAACAGTTCGTCCAAGCCGTCGGGCAAGGGCGCGGTCGCCGCGAACGTATAAACCGGATCGCCACCCAGAGTAACAGCGACCGGCATGCGCTCACCGCGTTCGTAGTAGCGCTTGCCGTGGCGCGCTCCGACTTTATGAACTTGCCAGTGCATTCCGGTGGTGCGCTCGTCATAGATTTGCATCCTGTAAATGCCCACATTGCGCGCGCCTGTTTCCGGATCGTCCGTGTGCACATTCGGTAGGGTAATGAAACGCCCGCCGTCTTTTGGCCAGCATTTAAGGATCGGAAGATCGCCGAGCGAAAAACCTTCACCACCCTCGATCGTATGCACTACTTCCTGACATGGCGCATCACGCACTGATTTCGGGCGGGCATGGAGCAAATGAATTCCCTGTTTCAATAGGTTCCAGCCTTCTCGCAGATCGTTCGGCGGTTTTGCCTTCAGGATGAGCTGAATTTCGCGCGCGACGTCCTGGATATCCGGAACTTGTAACGCCATGGCCATGCGGCGCCGCGATCCCATGGTGTTAATAGCAACCGGAAATTCGGATGGCTTTCCATCTACGATCGGATGCTCGAACAACAGCGCTTTGCCGCCGCCGGGCGATTTCATCTCGCGATCGGCCCATTCGGCGATCAGCAATTCGGTATCGACCGGGACGGCGATGCGTTTCAGTTCGCCAGCTTGTTCCAGAGCATCGAGGAAATGTGTAAATGAGCGATAAGCCATTGATTAGACCCGCCTAAATATTCATGTGTCACGTGCAATAGTGCGACAGAATTTTTGATCGGCTCTAGCGCGAAGCGATGTATTGGAAGGACACAACTCTGCGGTTGGCGAAAGTAACTACTTTGCCAGGATAAGGGACGCTTGGCGGGAAACAGGAATCACAAAACGGTTGATACAAAGGCGCTCCGAAATATGGGTCCCACGGGCCGCAATATGGATACGGGTAAGTAGCGTAGTAAGTATAAAGCCAGGTTTCTATCGGATTGCCGCCCACGTTCCCCATAATTTTTCGATCAGGCGAACCCCAGGCCAGCCACGCAGCGGTTCGCGACATCCCGGCGCGAATTTTTCCCTGACTCACTAGCGCCTGGTCTCGGTGCGAAAGACTCTGGTAAAGGTCTGGATGCTCAGAAATTCGCGTTTCGGGCGTTGAGCAATTCGTGAGAATGAGCGCGCCCGCCAAGAGGCCGAGGATCGAGATACGAAGGAAAAACCGACGCTTCATGTTCCGAGCAAATCACACCTCGCACCAGCTTGGCAAGCCAAACGCGGCGTTAAAGCGGCGGTGGCGATGGCAGGTAGCGGTAGAATACAACTCTGCCGTTTGAGAAAGTGACTCCTCTGGATGGATACACGAACTTTGGCGGGATATAGGACGAGTCGAATGGCCCATAGTAGTACGGTCCGCCGTAGCTGGGCGGTGTTTCGTAACGCAGATAGACCCACGTCTCGTCATGACTATCGCCCACGTTGGCAGGAATCTTTTGATCTGGCGTACCCCAGGCCAGCCACACGGCGTCCGTGATCATACCCAGACGAATCTGGCCTTGACTGACCAGGGACTGGTCTCTCGACGAGAGACGATGATATATTTCAGGATGTTGCGAAATCCGCGCTTCCGTGGTTGCGCAACCGGTGAAAATCAACGTCCCGGCAGCTATCCCGAATGTCAGCGCGAGGAGGAGAATTCGACGCTGCATACGGTGACGATCATATGTTCGCCACACTGAGTCAATGAATGCCGGTGGTTGATTCAGCATTCCGTTCCCAGTAACGTGTCGCTGGATGCAGGACCATTACGGCCATCGGATTTCGTATCTCCGCGTGTCGATCACCGATCGTTGCAATGAGCGCTGCACTTATTGCATGCCACAGGAATTGCAGGAGTGGTTGCCACGTCACGAAATTTTAAGCTACGAAGAAATGCTGCGGCTCATTCGCGTCGCCGCACAGTTGGGCGTCTCGAAACTGCGAATTACCGGTGGCGAACCGCTGACGCGCCGCAACGTGATCGATTTCGTTAGGCGTCTTCCTGATATCGATGGAATCAGGAGTATCGGTCTGTCGACCAATGGGACATTGCTTGTACGCGAAATCACGCCAGGGCAGACTATGGCGCAAGCGCTGAACGAGGCCGGCGTTCAATCGATTAATGTCTCGCTGGATACTCTTGATCCAACCGTTTATTCGCAGATCACCGGGCGGGATTTCCATGGCCAGGTGCTTGGTGGAATCGACGCGGCCATCGACGCGGGCTTCGATCAGATTAAATTGAATACAGTCCTCATGCGGGGCTGTAACGAGGATCAACTGTTGCCGTTGATCGAATTTGCCGCGGCGCGAAACCTGGTTCTTCGATTCATAGAAATGATGCCGGTGAGCACCAGAGAAGTTCTGAACGAGAGCAATTTCATGTCGGTACTGGAAGCAAAAAGGTTCATCGAATCAGCCTACGGAAGTCTGATTCCGGAGAGGGAATTTCGCACAAATGGTCCCGCCACTTACTATCAAGTTCCAGGACGCGCGCAGCGCATTGGTTTCATCGGCGCAATGACGAACCTGCATTTCTGCGAGAGCTGCAACAAGCTGCGGCTTACGTGCGATGGAAAGCTACGCCCGTGTCTTGGCAGCTATCTGGAGTTCGATATCATGCGACCGCTGCGTGCAGGTGCGAATGATCAACAGTTAAAGCAGTTCTTTCTCGATGTGGTCGAACGAAAGCCGCGGGAACATGAGTTCCGAAATAACTACCAGCCGAATCGCAAAATGATTGCCATTGGCGGGTGAACTATCCGCGTCATGTCGAGCGAAGTCGAGACATCCCGTTGCGTTAAGGTCCGTGCCGCCGCGGGGTTCCTCGACTTCGCTTCACTCCGCTCGGAATGACGAAAATGAAACGACTCAGTCACATCAGTTCGGATGGTCGCGTCCAAATGGTTGATGTTTCGGCGAAGCCGCTGAGCAAGCGAATAGCTGTTGCCTGTGGCAAGATCCGGCTCCAGCGCGAGACGCTCGACTTGATCGCGAAAGAAGAGATCGCGAAAGGCAACGTGTTCGCCACCGCCCGCATTGCCGGGATTCAGGCTGCCAAGCAAACCGCGCAACTGATCCCGCTTTGTCACACTCTGCCGCTGGGTGAGGTGAAGATCGAGATTGTTACATCAAACAGAGGTGCGGAGGTGAAATGCACCGCGCGCACAATTGCGCAGACGGGAGTGGAAATGGAGGCTCTTGTCGGCGTCACCGCTGCGCTGCTCACGATTTACGACATGTGTAAAGCGATGGACAGACAGATGAGCATTTCCGATGTCCGTTTGTTGCAAAAAACGAAAAAACCCGCGCGATCGAACACGAGTGAAGTTTTGGAGTAACGGAGGAATGAGCAGTAAGCACGACTCCAGCACTCCGATAAGCGAAGGCTCCAATCATATAACCGTTGGCATCATCACCATCTCCGATCGCGCCAGTGCGGGAGATTATGATGATCTGGGCGGACCAGCTGTGAAAAAAGCCGCGCAGAAGGCGGGCTGGCAAGTGTTGGCGGAAGCGATTGTGCCGGATGACGCGGCCCGAATCCAAGAGACCATTCGATCATTTGGCAAACAAGGCTGCGGGTTAATCCTGACGACGGGCGGAACCGGTATCGGCCCACGGGATGTTACGCCGGAAGCAATTCGCGCCATGATGCGTGTGGAATTACCGGGATTTGGAGAAGTGATGCGCGCGGAGTCGATGAAAATTACGCCCAACGCCATTCTCTCACGCAACTTGGCCGCGGTTGTCGATCACGCTCTGGTGATCGCACTTCCGGGTAAACCCAGCGGAGCTGTGGAGTGCCTCAGTTTTGTACAAAGCGCAATCCCACATGGCGTCGCGGTAGCGCAAGGCACGCCGACATCGTGCTGAAATTTTCAGCGAAACTCAATCGGGCCAAATCAGCAATCGCATGAGCTGCGCGCCATAGTTTGTGAGGTGCGCGTTGCCTTGATGGCCGGCAACGATGTCGCGAGTCAAATAGGAATATTCGGTGGGAGTCTTCCTGACAAAGCTTAGCTCGGGCTGTGCCGAGGCCGCGAACGAGACTTCCCACGATCCACCGTTTCGTTTTGCTGCTGGAAGCATCCACGGATAAAGCTGTGATAAATCGAAGTGCCGCGCCTTTGGCAAGGCGACTTTGTAGAACGTCTCTTCGTGGTTGAGAAATTCGGGGATGGTGAGCGCCGGATTGCTTCTGAGCGTCAAATAAAGCCGTGCGACATCGAGGCCTGCGAGGTTCATGCCGTTATAGATGCCGTGGCGATTGGGATCATTTCGAAAAAATGTGTCGTACCAGGCTTCGAATTGACGGCTGAACATCAGGCACAATTCCAGATGGAGGTGCGCGCGCTCGCGGTTTATGCCTGTTCCGGTGTAACCCATCACGCCGATGCGCTGTGCGCGCCTCACCGGTTCGCCAGGTTTCACCGCGATCGAACTGAGATGTCCGTACAGACTGTAATAATTCGAGCCGTCCCAAGGATGCTCAATCACGACGTATTTCCTGTAGTTTGAGTAGCCCGGCACGACATTGACGTGCGCGACTTTGCCATCGGCGACTGCGCGCACTTCGTCGAGCGGTTCGCCGTTTGCATCGCGATGCAGGCAGCGAATGTCGATTCCTTCGTGAAAGCGAGTGTAAACGACGCCGGCCGCAGTGTCTTTGGGATCACGTACAAACCCGTATTGGCCACCCTCCCACGGCGTCGATTTCACGCCCTGGTAATCGCGCTCGATGTATTGGTAAAAGGCCGGGCCGTCTCCCGAAAACAGGGCGTCGTTGTCCGTTGGCAGAACAAGATCGAGACCGTGGTTTTGGGCAGTCTGAACGCTCATCGAAGCTGACAAATAATAAGCGAACACAATCGCTGCGAATAACAGTCGCATGGAGGATCAACCGGTTAGCGTTTTCGTCGACCGATGAAGCGCCAATCTTTTTTCATTACTTCAATGTCCGCGGCAGCCAGCCCGGAAGGGATGTAAATCTTGCCGTCCGATACGCGCTTGTCGATTTGCAGTTCGGTAATTAGTCGGCCGTTGATCAAAACGAAAAGAAAACCGCCGCGGCGCTCAAGGCTTAAGGTATCGAGCACGACGCGCCCGTGCTCGTCGAGCTGAAACAGTGCGCCGAATGTTCCATCCGGCGCCGGGTACGGTGCAAACGCGACGACGTCGTGCTCGGTTATCCATGGTAACTTTTGGATGGCGACATCCTTACCGGAAGATCGCGCGCGCGTGGACATTGAGAACACATCCGTATCGTGAGGGTTTGCCTGTGCGTGTACGCGAAATGTGCAATGTCGTTGTTTCGCGATGGCCAAAGTCAGCGCAACCGTCAGGCAAAGCGCCAGCACGCCGAGAGTTCTCATAGAGGTTGACGGCCAAACCATTCGCGAGTTCATAAAGGGTTTGACAGGAATTTTGCAACCCAGAAAAGTTTCGGCGCTGTTTAGGCCTTCATGAAGCGCCGCATTGTTTTCCTCGCAGTGGTAGTCTTTGTGGCTGCCGGCATGTTCGGTCAGGACGTCGCGCCGACGCCCACGCCGGCGCGAAAACGAGGTTGGTTAAGCCGCATTCTGCATCCGTTTTCTCCAAACGTCGTCCCGCAATACAAAGATCCGCGGCTGCGTGGACTCGCTCTCGATTTACAAATCACGCCGCAAACCGTGAAGCTATCCGAAGTCCGCCAACTCAGCGTGAAACTGACGCTCGCAAATCTCTCCAAGCGCCCCGTGGGGCTCGATTTTCCGACCAGCCAGCGGATCGAAATCTATCTGATGAATTCCGCGGGCGAGGTTTTGACAAAGTGGTCTGAGAATCATGCGATCGTGGAGAAGCCTGCGACAATATTAATCAATCCGTCCGAGCGGATCGAGTACAATGAAACAATCTCAACTCGCGAGCTTACGCCCAACAAGGTGTTTATCGCCGAGGTTTTCTTCCCTCAATATCTGGAGCTGCGAATTCGGCAAAAGTTCCTGGCGGTGCCGTGATGGAGTAATGGAGTACCTGAGTCGTGGCTTCTGAACTTCAACGCCCCAAGACTCCATTACCGCTGTTTTCCGACTACCACACCCACCCACAGGGCCATCGGGTACAGCGGTACACACAGGCGCTGCTTCAGCCCTGGGCGGATTCGGCGCGCAGAGTAGGGCTCAAGGATATCGCGTTTACCGATCACGACCGTTACCACGCAGGAATTGAGTTCGATGAAATCGATCAGTTGCGGGAACGAAATCAGGACTTACGAATCCGCGCCGGGATCGAGTTGGATAACGATCCGATCCATTCAGCGGCGGGCCGTAAATGGATCGAACAGCATTGGGACAAGCTCGACTTTGTTTTGGGCTCCGTGCATTTTCTGGATCGTGCCGATCAGATGTTCGACAGCGTGCCGGAGGGTGCCGCGCAATTCGACGGCCGGGATATTGACGCGATGTATGCCGATTACTTCCGACGTATTCGCGAACTAGTAGAGACAGGGCTGGTCGATTGCCTTGCCCATTTGGATTTAATCAAGATCCACGGTCATCGCCCGAACGCGGACATAGCCAGTTTGATCGGCGAGACACTTGAAATTGTTCGTCGGCGCAACATCGCGATTGAGCTTTCCACCGCCGGCTGGCGCAAGCCAATAAACGAACTCTATCCCAGCGATCCAATTATCGAGCTGGCAATAGGCAAGCGAATTCCGCTCACGACCGCCTCCGACGCACACTCGCATGTTCAGTTGGGTGAAAACTTTGCGAGGCTCGCGCGCAAGATCAGTGCTTTCGGCGTCCGCCACGTCTGCATTTTCCAAAAGCACAAGCGCGCCGAGCTACCGCTACAGGTCTAGATCAAGCTGCGACCGTGTGTCTGCCGAAAATGCCTGCTGGCATTGGGAAGGTAGCGCAAGATCAAAGCCAAGGCGCTGGGCAAGACGTTGGCAGGTCTCGGGCGCGAATCCTTCGAAGTGATTGCCGGCAAATGCCCACACGCTGCGCACGTCTGGAAAATGCCGCTGAATTTTCAGAGACCAGCTTTCCAATGCTGCCTCGCGTTTCCAAAGTAATTTTCCGTAACGATGGACGTGGCCACCATCGACGTCGTACTTGGTTGCGTAGTCACCAAGCAGTCGCAAGTAAACAAAATCGGCGGTGCAAGGCAAAAACTCGAAGGGAGCAAGATTTCGCTCGTTGAGCGGGGTCGTGTCGGTCCAAACCCAACAGATGCGATACTTTTCCAGCAAACGGATAAACTGCGGCCGATGCCACCCGGCATGTCGAAATTCGATTGCAAATCGGAGATCCCGCGGCAATTGCACAAGAAATTTGCGCAATGCCTGTTTGCCATCATCCGGAGTCAGAGAAGGCGGGAGCTGAATGAGGATCACCTGGAGCTTTTGTCCAAGTGGTTCGATGGCGCGGAAAAAGGAATTCAACTCCGTTGCGCAATCGCGCAGACGGCAGATGTGGGTGATCTGCCGGGGAAGCTTGCAGGTAAACCGAAAACTAGCGGGAGTCGCTTCGGCCCAACGACGAACGCTGTTTTCCGCAGGAGCAGCGTGAAACGTCGAGTCCACTTCAATGGTGGGGAAATACTGGGCATAAAATTGCAGCCAATGTGACTCCGGCAAATCGTGTGGATAAAAGACACCGCGCCAGTCGTCGAAGCTCCAGGCGCACGAGCCGATGCGGATTTTTTGCTGGTCGATGAGATTCAAACGGATCGAGAAATTATTCGGTTTTGTCCGGCGGAAAAGATCTCACATCAGGAGGCGAAGACAGTGCTGAAAACTTGACGGGCTGGATAACTTAACTACCCTGCCACACCTGGATGCAACCGCTGATTCGCGCCATTTTGGTTATCGCTGTCACACTGCTGGTTTTACCCGAACTGGGCATCGCTTCCATCATCTTTGAACCGGGCAAAAAAGCGAAGTACGTGGCTCCGGGCGAAGAAGAGATGAGCGGCGATGCAGCGGAGCTGTATCAAGTCGGACAGAACGCGGAAAAAGGCGGCGATCTTAAACGGGCGATCCGGGCTTACAAGAGCCTGGTCAAACGTCATCCCAAAGACGCGCTGGCTCCGACGGCTCTTTATCGCGCCGCTCAATTGCAGGAACAGACCCGCCAATACACTCCGGCCGCTAATTCATATCTTCAGTTGGTGGAAAGATATCCGAGCAGCGCGCATTTTGATGAAGCTATCGAGGGGCAATTCCGCGCAGGTGAAATTTATCTGAATGGAAAAAAATTGAAGGTCTTGGGGATCCCAGTCGCGTCTGCGCTGGATCGTGCGGTGACTATTTTCGCGGATGTTGTCCGCACAGCCCCGTATGGAAAGTACACGGCGCGAGCGCAATTTGATATTGGCCTTGCGCGTGAGAAGCAGGGAGCTAACGATGCAGCTATCCAAGCCTACCAGGCGGTGGTAGACAAGTTTCCGAACGAGCCGATAGCCGTCGATGCCCAATATCAAATCGGCTACATCTGGTTTGCGGCCGCGCAACTAGGCACAAACGACGCTGCTGCCGCAGGCAATGCGAAAACAGCTTTCCAAGATTTCCTTTTCCACTATCCCAAAAGCGAGAAAGCGCCGCAGGCGCGCAAGGATCTCGATATCCTTGAGCACAAACAGACAAGCAATTCCTACAAGGTCGCAAAATTTTACGACAAGCAAAAATACTATCGCGCTGCCGTCATTTACTACAACGAAGTGATCCGTCAGCAGCCGGGCTCAAAGGAAAGCAGCGAGGCGAAGAAACGGATCGATCAGCTTCGCGCAAAATTCGGCGATGCTAGACTTCAGCCGGCGATTCCCGTGTCACAAAACGTTAAGAAGAAAACCGATGCGCAGGAAGCGCGTAGCGCAGGAACCGGGAACGCCAGGCCCAGCGCACCGAATAATGAGGCGCCTTTGCCTTCGTCAGAATCGGACAGCTCACTTCCCCCGCCGGCTTCGCTCGCGCCCGATACCACTACTGCCCCTGAACCTCTTTTGCCTTTGCCCGGGACGAGCACAAGCTCTGATCCTTCCAACGCGTCCGGAGCATCGGCTTCCCCCGAATCGTCCGCCTCACCGGCGCCTTGAAAGCCTCACTTGCGACAATCTGCTGCCTCGCGGTTTCTGGTTGCCTTGGCTACCACGTAGGGCCGGTAAAGCCATACTATCTGCGCGACGTCCACACGATTGCGGTGCCCACGTTTAAGAATCGCACGCTTGTGCCACGCATTGAGGTTTTGGTCACTGATACAGTGATCAAGCAACTCCAACAGGATGGCACTTTTCAGATTACAAGTGACGACAAGGCAGACGCTACCTTGACCGGTGAAATAGCTCGTATCACGCGACTGCCCGCGCGCTCGGTGCGCGGTAATGTGCTCGCCACAACTGAGTTTAATTTGGCGCTTACCGTAAAGTATTCGTTGACTACGCGAGACGGCAAACAGCTGGCTGGCCCTGTTGAAACAGTCGGTACCACCAGCTTTTTCGTCAGCAGCGATGTAACGACTGACGAACGACAAGCCCTGCCGCTCGCCACTGAGGATCTCGCCACCCGATTAGTTTCTCAACTAAGCGAGGGGTGGTGATGAGATGAAGGGTGAAGAGAAGCTTTGGGCCATCCTCAACGATAAGCTTGATAACCTCCGCGCGACAAACCGTCTCCCGCAGGCAATTCGCGTCGCCGAGACCGCCCTTGAAGTCGCCAGACGCGCGTTTAAAGACAACCAGGCTGCACTAGCCACCAGTTTTGAGAAATTAGGCCAGCTCCTCGAACAAAAAGGAGATCACGCGGGAGCCGAAGCGTATTTACTCAAGGCGCACGTGATCTTGGAGAAGGCAAACCCACCAGATCAGCGCGCAGTCTACCGCTCGGCGCGACGACTTGCCTTGTTGTTCGACAGTCTTGGTCAATCTGAAGAAGCGATTGATTTCTACCAGAAAGCAATCGCCGCCGGAACCGAAGTCGAAGACGTTCCGTATTCAGACATCGGGACCATGCTAAACAATGTTGCTCTTATTCTGCGCAAGTCCGGCCGGCAAAAGGCGGCAGAGCCATGTTACCTCCGCGCTTTGGAGATTTATGAGAAGCAACTCGGAACCGACCACGCCGATGTAGCATCGGTGCTTAACAACCTCGCGGTGTTTTATACGAACGAACGGCGATACACCGAAGCGGAGAAATTACATCTGCGCGCATTGGCGATCCGAGAGAAACTGCATCCGGCGCCGATCGCCGACATCGCGCAATCGAAATGCAACCTGGCAGTAGTCTATCATTCACGCGGCGATTACGCCAAGGCGGCGGAGCTGTATCAATCCTCGCTCAAGGGCTGGGAACAGGTGGAAGATAAGCCGTCCAAAGATTATGACATTGTCGTGTCTAATTATGCTGATCTCTTGCGTTCCCTAGGTCAGGTGCGCAAAGCGCATCAATTGGAAGTGCGCGCTCGCAAAAAGCGATCAAGTTGACTGAAACCGGCAATCTCTCTGGTTTTGACCTTGCAGGCACACTGCCACGCGCGCATTGTAAGACCCCGCTGCTTTTGCTCGCGTGGCGGAACCGGCAGACGCGTACGGCTCAGGACCGTATGGGGAAACCCGTGGAGGTTCGACTCCTCTCGCGAGCAGTTCGGGCCGCCAAAAGGGCTACCAGCAACTACTGGGCTCGATCGCAGTCGCTATTTCGCGCTGGATTTTCTTCTCGCTGCCCAGCGTGCCTTCATCAGGTCTGAGAGCCTCTTACGGCCGGCGGCTGTAAGTGCGCCTCTTTTCTTCGCTGGGGCCTTTTTCGTTCCTCCTGCCTTCCTTCTTGCCGCCCAGCGAGCTTTCATCAGCTGGGAAAGCTTCCTCCGCCCGGCGGGCGTCAGTTGACCCTTTCTTCCGGCAGGCGTTGCTGCTCCCACGCTTCGCGTCCTTGCCCAACGAGCTTTAGCAGCTGCCGCAAGCTTTGCTCGTGTGGCAGGCGAGAAGTAGCGTCCGCGGGCTGTGGGAGTGGCTGGCCTTTGAGGAGGGGCGCCTCGCAAAAGAGAGGAAAGGCGTCGTTGCAGGTTATCGATTTGCTGGCGAATTGAGATCGCTTCCTGTAGATCTTTAACAGATATGTCCATCCCCGTAGATAGCTGTTGTTGGCGAATATGGCAATCAGTAATTTTGCGGCTAGTTGTGGACTTTGTTCCTCACTGTTAGCTCGTTAGGTATCCCATGAGTCATAAGTTGAATTTTGGCGGAATCCTTCGAATTGCTGTTTTGCCGAAACGCTGAGATGAATAGCAAACCCGCTTATGTCCGTGAAATGTTCGGGTCGATTGCGAGACGCTATGATCTCGCCAACCACGTGCTTAGCTGTGGCATCGACTTCTACTGGCGCGCGCGTGCGGCTGACATCGTTGCCAGTTGGCAGCCGGATAGGATTGCTGATCTTGCCACCGGCACGGGAGATTTGGCGCTGGCTCTGCAAAAAAAATTGCCCGACGCCGAAATCACGGGTGTTGATTTCCTGCCGGAGATGCTAGAGCTTGCGCGCCACAAAGGGGTGCAACACGTCGTATTAGCCGATGCGATGAGGCTCCCGTTTGCCGACGGCTCGTTCGACTGCGTCACTATTGCATTTGGCTTGCGCAACTTGGAAAACTACTCAGCCGGGCTTACTGAAATCTGCCGCGTACTTAATACCAACGGTCACCTGCTCGTGCTCGAATTCTCATTGCCACGCATGCCGATATTGCGCGCGGCGTATCGTTTCTATTTGCATCGCTGCCTGCCTATGATCGGCTCGTGTTTAACACAAAGGAGGAGCGCGTACGATTACCTTGGCAAGTCAATCGAACAATTTCCAAGTGGCAACGCGATGTGCGAGTTAATGCGAGAAAAGGGGTACGATTCACCGAGCTTCAAACGTTTAACTGGAGGCATCGTAACGATTTATACTGCTGCAAGGCGTTAGGCGCGCCGCGAGAAGCCTCAAAGAGGGGAAAGTCCCTTGCCACAGCCGGGAAAGAGAGCTACAAAAAAGTTCGTGTGATTGATTACATCCAAAAAGGCGGATTATTGATGTGGCCCATTCTGGCCTGCAGTATCATCTCCATTGCTGTATTCGCGGAGCGCCTTTTTTATTTTCATCGCGCGACGATTCATGTGGGCGAATTCCTGAAAGGCCTCTGGAATTTGATTCGACGGCGGAATTTCGCTGAAGCGCTGCACGAATCGGCTGGTACGCCCGGGCCAGTAGCGCGAGTCATTCATGCCGCGATTATTCGGCACGATGCGCCTCGAGCGGAATTGCGCAACATTGTGAAGGAGGCCGCGCAGCTCGAAGTGCCAAAACTGGAGCGATTTCTTCCCGTCCTTGCTACTATTGCTTTCCTCACTCCGTTATTGGGACTGCTCGGAACGGTTGCAGGAATGATCGATGCCTTTGGCACAATCGCCTCCAGCGGTGGTTATGCCACGGTCACCGAGCTTTCCGGTGGCGTTTACAAGAGTTTGCTGACGACTGCGGCCGGGCTCGTAGTAGCAACACCGACGTTTGTCGCCTACAGCTATCTGTCTTCTCGCGTCAACACGATGATGCATGACATGGAGCGGGCAGGGATCGAGATTGTCCACATGTTGACTGAAAGCCGCCCGGTCAGCGGCATCATCAGTTTCCAACAACCTGACGACGCGGCGCGCGAAATTGAAGCACGCCAGGACCTTTGACCGCGAACAGTTCCGTGGGTTGCCGCTGGACGGAGTTGAAGCGCTAAATATTAATGATGAAGCTCGATCGAACGATAAACTATAACTTCGGATGGGTTTTGTTTATCGGGCTAGTTGACCTTGTTTTCCTGTTCTTGTTTTTCCTGTTGCTGAGCTCGAATTTAATCCTGCAACATGGAATCTCGATTTCGATTCCAGTCTCGCGCTTTACGCTCGGACCGCAGAGCAACCAGCAAATTATCAGTATCACCGGCGGCGCAGTTCCGGCGATTTATTTTCAGGACCAGCGAGTTAGCTTGGAGCAGCTCGGACAATTACTCGATGCAGCTAAGAGGAAGGACCAATCTATTATTATTAAGGCTGATCGTTCCGCTTCTTACGAAACAGTTGCCAGAGTGACAAATGCTGTGCTGGAACATGGCATCACTTCGGTGGCGCTCGCTGCGACTCCGCCACAATGAGCAGTGGTGCCTCCTCCGAGACTGTCATGGAGCCACTCCTCTTTAGTTGGGATTCACCCCGGCAGCACAAGGCGGTGTTTGCGATTTTCGTGGTGATGTCGCTGGTCGGGCACGCGTTCTGTTTTTATGTTTTTCAAATTGTTTATCCGACGCCGGTGGCGCTGCTGCCGCCGCCGGCCGGCGTTACATTTATTGCGCCCGATTCTGAACAGGGCAGAACCCTGCTTCGTTGGATCGATGCAGAGGATCCTGCGCTTGCTTTCACCACCCATGCGCCGCCACAGACAAAGCTTGACGCGATCTCAAAAGCAGAGCATGTGCCATCCTATTTCGCGTTAGATCCTCCTCTAAAGAAAATTCCGGCGTTCAAGCCCGATCTGCGGATTCCAAGTTCTCGGCCACCCGGCGCGGTACCCATTCTCTCGCGGAAAACCGTTTCTGCCGGAGCCACGGGCAGAACGTATATTTCGTTTTCCAAGGAACTGAAGCAGTTTGGCGTTGCGAGCATCCCTCAATCGCGCTTCGCCGCGTCTCACGAGGAAACACCTGAAACGCTCCGGTTTCGCATCGCCGTAAGCGATTTAGGGGAAATCCGGTATTGTTTTCCCGTCAACTCGTCAGGTGACCCGGCGCTGGATGAACAAGGTCGGTTGCAGCTCGTCCGCAGCCGTTTTTCACCTTCCAGAATCACCTCCGACAGGCCCGGTTTATCTCTCGTTTGGGGCACAGCCACAATCCAATGGGGTAGCGACGTGGCGCGCCAGCTGCAAGCACCTGCCGCCACTGTCACGCCGTGATTCGCGTCAGCCTTGCTACTCTCATTACGATTTATCTGCTGCTTTTTCTTGCGGCGGTGTTTCTATTCTGGATAATTGGAGAATGGAATCGCCGGCGGCGAGAGCGACGGGCTCTTCAGCACCGGCTGCGTTGCGTGATTTGCGCGTTCGAATTTGAAGATCGGACCGATGCGCTGCTTCCCCGGTGCCCGCACTGCGGAAGTTTAAACGAACGATTCAGGATGGAAAATATTTAACATGGGAATGTGGATAGGCCGAAATCGCAAAGCGCGCGTGACGTATGGCTTCGACGAGATCGCGCTCGTGCCCGGGCGCGTAACGATCAATCCGAACGAAGTGGACATCGCGTTTCGTTTGCCCCGCAAAGAAACGCAACCGCTCGAATTTAAGATTCCGATCCTCGCCAGCGCCATGGATGGCGTTGTCGACGTGGCCTTCGCGGTCGCAATGAATAAACTCGGCGGGCTCGCGGTTTTGAACCTGGAAGGAGTGCAAACACGCTACAAGAACCCACAGGAAGTTTTGCAAAAAGTCGTCGACGCGACCAAGTCCGAGATTACGGCGCTGCTCCAGCGTATCTATCAGGAACCGATCCAACAGGACCTCATTGCCGCGCGTGTTCGTCAGATTAAAGATGCAGGTGTTATAGCAGCGGTCAGCTCAATTCCTCAACGCGCCGCGGAATTTGGCAGGATTGCACAAGAAGCTGGCGCAGATGTTTTCGTGGTGCAGAGCACGGTTTCTACCGTACGGCATATTTCATCGGAATATAAGTCGCTTGATCTTGAAAAATTTTGCCGTGAAATGCGCATTCCTGTTATCGTCGGAAACACAGTCGGCTACGATGTGACTCTCGAAATCATGGAATGCGGGCCGGCTGCGGTTTTGGTCGGCGTGGGGCCGGGCGCTGCCTGCACCTCCCGCGGTGTTCTCGGACTCGGTGTGCCGCAGGTAACTGCGACCGTGGATTGCGCGGCCGCGCGCGATGCTTACTTCAAGAAAACATCGCGTTATGTGCCGATTGTCACTGACGGCGGGATGAGCAGAGGAGGCGACGTGTGCAAAGCGCTGGCTTGCGGCGCCGATGCGGTCATGGTGGGCAGCGCGTTTGCCAAGGCTCACGAAGCACCCGGACGCGGATACCATTGGGGCATGGCCACTCCGCATGCAAACCTTCCCCGTGGCACGCGCATCAAGGTGGGCAGCACCGGTTCACTTAAACAAATCCTCTTCGGCCCCGCCGAAGTGGACGACGGCAGCCAAAATCTCGTTGGTGCAATCACGACTTGCATGGGCAACGTAGGAGCACACAATATTCCTGAGTTCCAGCAGACCGAAATCATCATTGCGCCTTCCATTCGGACCGAAGGAAAACTCTTCCAGACGGTACAAAACGTCGGCATGGGAACCAGTTGACCGTCGCACGCTTCCACGCTTTAAGGCTATAACATGGCTGAGCGCAGAGTAGTTATCACTGGTATGGGTGTTGTCACGCCGGTTGGCAACGATCTCGAAACCTTTTGGTCGAATCTGAGAAACGGCGTAAGCGGCATTCGTACGATCGATGCATTTGATACCAGCGGGTACGATTGCAAAATCGGTGGACAAGTCCGCGATTTCGATCCCAAGCCGTTCTTCAACAATCCAAAGGACGTGCGGCGTACCGACCGGTTTACGCATCTTGCAATGGCCGCAGCAAAAAAGGCGATGGCGGATAGCGGAATCGATATAAGCAACCTAAAACAACGCGACCGCTTCGGCGTAATCGTTAGCACCGGAATAGGCGGCCTGAAAACGTTGCAGGATCAGTTGAAGATCCTGCTGACCAAGGGACCGGGGCGAAACTCGCCGTTCACAATCCCCATGCTGATCAGCAACATGGCCGGCGGCGTCATCTCGATGGAGTTTGGCTTGCGCGGGCCGAATCTTTGTATCGTTACTGCTTGTGCCACGTCGAATAATGCCATCGGTGAGTCGTGGCGAATCATCAAATCCGGCGACGCCGACATTTTTCTCGCTGGTGGCGCCGAGGCATCCATTGTCGAAATCGGCGTCGCAGGATTTTCAGCGATGAAGGCGCTCAGCACGCGCAACGATGAGCCGGAACGCGCGTCGCGGCCGTTCGATCGCGACCGCGACGGTTTCGTCATGAGCGAAGGCTCTGGAGTTGTCGTCGTCGAGGAGCTGGAACATGCCAGGGAGCGCGGTGCAAAGATTTATTGTGAAATCACGGGATACGGCGTGTCCGCCGATGCCTACCACATGACTGCGCCGCCCCCAGATGGCGAAGGCGCTGCCCGAGCGATGAAACTGGCGCTGGA
>QHPE01000112.1 GCA_003218945.1 Verrucomicrobiota bacterium
GAAAAATCGCATCTACAAACCCGTCGTTGTCCGTGTCAAAGCGCGCCAGGTTATCGTTCCGACAAAAAATCGTCAGGGCATCGTTGAGCAGCCCCGGCGTGTTTTGGGGATAATTACTTCCGGTGCCGCTTTCGGCTGCTGTGTAATAGCTGTAAGGCTGGGGCGCGCGCACGTAGCCGATGACTTCTCCGGTTATTTCCAGCGCGCCGTAGGAAAGCTGCCGGTAAAAATTCGTCATCGAATTCGGGTTCGCTTTGTCAAAGAGTAGTTTCTCGAAATCCTTCGGCCGCCGCATTCCGTAGTTGTCGGAAAAATCGACCAGCAGTGCAATGGCGTGCAGTTTCCGTTTTTCCGGTTTCTTCCACTCGACTGAAGCGACCGCCGCTTCTGGAATAACGGGCGCCGAAGCAGGTCCACCGGTGGAGAGTTCGTAAGGGAAAAGAATTCCGTCATTGAAGCCGGCCCGCCCGACGGGACTAGTCGCGACGATCCCCATGCGCCGCGCGATTTGCAGCTCCTGAGTGGAGACGATGTTGTGCTCCTCAAGCTGCTTTGCGATATTTCTTAAGACTTTGGGATGCGCTGTACAGGCTGTCGCGCCGAGACCGCGGATTTGCGATTCCCGTTTTGTCAAGGTTAGACAGGCCCTCCGTGCACCCTACTTAATCCCCGTAATTCAAGTAATTAAACTCCCATTAGCGTAAGGGGTTTCGTACGATTTCGATCGAATTTAGCCCGGTCGTCACTTTGCTAATGGTCGGGTCGGTGATCGCAAACCTTGCGTGGCGCCGACCCTCATTCGACGAAAACGAGAAAGGCTCAATCCAGCAGGGTAAACTCGCTGATCTGCGTTTAGCGTTTCTTGTATCCGAAGAAGCCGCGGTCAGAAGAAAGTCCGAAGTAAAAAGTATTAATTAAGAAGTACGAATTAAGCCAACTTGCCTCGCGCTTGATCCGCCGTTTGTATAAGGCTTCCGCCGACGCTAAAGCTATGGCGTGACAAGAAAGCGTGAAGCGGAAAGAATCAATTCACGCGTTCGATTGCGAGCGATGCTGAGCGCAACAACTTTGCTCGTGCTTGATACGTCATCCGTGTCAGGATAAAACACACGCTCCGACAGATGTCTGGCTGTCGCCGCGTCCCGCTGTCGCCAAGGCTTTGGCGTGCCAGGGATTCATTGAACTCCGAAGGCTTTGACTTATTCGCTCCCGCGCATTGCGGCCTTTCGGCTTGCCCATCTATGTCGCTCGCGTCCCCGCGGCTCCATTCACGAGCGGGTCGTTAAAGCGGACATTCAAAAGTTCCCGATCGCCGGCACGCGAGGCGCGCGCTCTCCAGTAGATAGTCAGATACCCACAAGGTTATATTGCAGTTCTATATTGACGTCATCCCATACGGCGCCAATATGTAACGGGTAGTGAGATTTGAATGGGATACCGAGAAGGAACAAGCGAACGTTACGAAACACGGCGTCGATTTCACCGAAGCGACAGCCGCGTTCTACGACCCGCGAAAGCTGATTCAGATCGACGCGGCCCACAGTGGCGAGGAACCGCGCCTGCTGTGCATTGGTCGCACCGAGCGCGGGATTCTGACCATTCGCTTTACCTATCGCGGCGAAACCATTCGAATCATCGGCGCCGGTTATTGGCGGAAAGGCAGGAGAACTTATGAAAAAGAAAACCCGATCGAAAGTTAAGTACACTGATGACAAAGGTGAGATGGAGGGCAAATGGCGTCTCGTCCGGCGCGGCGAGCTGCCCGATCTCGACGCATTGCTCGACAAGCTGCCGGAGAAGACCAAGGTCACGCTCGAGCTCGACAATTCAGCTCTGGAATTCTTCAAGCGGGAAGCCCGGAAACGAAATACCAGCTATCAGCGCATGATCCGGAATTTGGTGCGTTCTTACGCTCAATCTCATAGCTAACAAACAAGGATCCAAAGGTCCACGTCGAACTCGAGCGCTGTGGCGCAGATGATCGCATCGGGCAATCTCAAACGCTGTTCTCTTCTGAGTTGTACCGCGCGGGCACGGATCGACAGAGTCAATTCACAGATCACAAGTTGACTCAGAAATTCGCGGATCTTCTGTTCTTCTTCGGGTGTCAGGGATGGCCAAGCTAGCAACTCCATCTCGGTGATTACCGAGAGACCGTAACTTCCACTGGGAAGTGGTTCGGCCAACCGACCGCCGAGCAGATAGAGCGCGATGTTGGTGTCGAGTAGGCCCGTCATGCCCACTCGCGACGCGCACGTCGCTGCCAGACCAGTGGATCTTCCCGTAATCGTATCGTCCCGGCGAATTGAGCAAAATCAGTTGGAACTTTGTTTCGCAATTCGCCATTCACGCGCGCTGCCAGAAACTGAAGCAGTTTTTGTTTCTGTTCGAGCGGCAACGCATCGGCCGCGGCTTCGATTTCAGTCAACGTGCTCATAACGGAAGATTACCACGCAAGGCGGAGCATGCGATGAGAAAGTCCGCGACGGTGAGGACACCATCGCCAACACGCGAGGCGCGTATGCTCCCCGACCAGATTGCGGTCGCCGCGGCGACCGCCACTACAAAATCGCAGGCGACACGCCTGCCACCACGGCACTAGCGCTTGTTGTAGCCTGGCGCAGTTCGTGAGATCGGCGACCGTCGAGATCAGCATGGCTGAGCCGAGCAACTTCGTTCCAGACGAGGCAACGGTGATAATCAGCGATTATTCCTTGGGCCGTTCCGAGACGTTAAAGAAATTCCATTCCCATGTCTTGCCGTTATCTGGTGAAAAGGCCTGACCCCAGACGGGGCGGTCTTTGTTCCGCGCATCCCAGCGGAAGACGACGAGGATCGGTTTGCCATTGAGCGTGTCTTTGCCGAAAAAATGGCCCACGCCGTTTGGGTCGAACGAACCGATGACGGGAGGATCGATCTTTCCCGTGTTGCTCGCGATCCAGTAGAGACTCCAAAGTCGTGTCTTCGGGTCGAATAATCGCAAGGTGAGACCTTCGAAAAGTTTGCCGCCCATTCCGGGAAACTGCGTGGTCGAGTAAGTATCCATGTCGGCCGCATCGTTTAGAATCTTTGTATTCACGTCCGAGGAATCGAACTCCGTCCAGGTGCGGCAATTGGCCAGCCGCTTATCCAGGTGCCGGTTGTGCATTTTCCATTTCCCGACCAGGAAATCGAAGTCGTTAGGCGAGGAATTGGGCGAAGCGGACATCTTGAGCTCGCCCTGAGCGTCGAATTCCACTTTGGGGATCGGAATGCTTTGGTCCGCCGTCAGCTCTTTGTTTTGGGCCGGAGCAAAATGGGAAACCGCCAGGACCAGACTGATGATCAGGCAAGTTCCAGGAACGAAAGTGTGTCGCATCGCTCAACAAAAGCTAAAACCGGGCGGCAGTAAATCGCCGCCATTGCTGCATCTCCAGGAGGCCGTGGTCCTGACGGCATTTTGCACAAACGCCTCGATACCGGATGAAGTAGCAAGCCTTGCCGTTCACACTGTTTGGATGGACTCGAGCTCCCGAATGTAGTCGGCGGGTAGCTGCCAGTGCTTTGCACGTGCGACGATGAGGTTTTTGTATTCGCAATCGGGCAAGGGCGGATTGGGTTGGGGATGGCCGCGATAGAGTGGAAAGTGCTCTTTGTTGTTTCAGTGGAACCAAATTCGCCCGCGTGGAATGCTGGTATTCGTGACGGTGATTTCATTGTAGCGTTCAATGGTGTGTCCGTTGAATCTTCCGACGACCTTTTTAAAATGCTGACTGAAGAAAAGATCGGAATCTTTCAGGACGTAACGGTGATTCGTCAGGATAAGAAAATTGATCTGCGGGTTTACGCCTGTGGAGGCGCGGATGCGTGCGTGATGTTGGAAGCATTTATCTTGCACATATGATTGATGTCTCTTTCACACCTTTCCCATTTCTCACAACGGAGAATTACGCGCTGCGGAATCTCATGCCAGAGGATGCGCAGGAGATTTTCGCTCTGCGCTCCAGTGACGAGATCAACAAATATCTTGATCGTCCGAAAGCAAATACGCTCGATGATGCACGAAACTTCATAACCAAAATCATAAACGGCATTGCAAAGAACGAATCGATATTTTGGGTAGTGACACCAAAGGGTGAATCAAAATTTCTCGGATCAATTTGTCTCTGGAAAATTTCAAGAGAGGAAGCGAAGGCGGAAATCGGCTTTGAGCTGCTTCCGGAAAATCACGGCAAAGGAATCATGCAGGAAGTGATTCCAAGAATTATTCAATTTGGATTTGAAGAGATGAAACTACAAACCATCGAAGCTGAACTTAGCCCGCGAAATCTGAAATCGGTTCGGCTGCTTGAGAAAAATAATTTCACCTTGGCAGCGGTGAATGAAGAGAATCCTGATTCGGAAGTGTATGCGTTGAGGAGGTGAGATGGCGACAGAAAAAATCAGAGCGCCACCCACGTCACGCTCTGATTTCTTATTGAGATTCTAAATCGCTTTTATCGTCAGGCTATCGCCACGTACCGCCGTCGCCGAGGCTTTGGCGAGCCAAGGATTCGTTGGAGCGCTGGAGCGTTAAAAGTGACGGGTGACCCGCGTTGTATCTCGGTTGGTTCCCTCAGCGCTCGACCGCTACCTCGCGGCTTTACCGGCCATGTCGCTCACCCAGTCGCTCCATTCGTCGTTTGTGCACTAACATCGACCCGCGTCGCTCACGAGGTATGTGCGAGCGCAGGCGCTGGCGGTTTGATGCCTTGTTCGGCGGCGACTTCCAGCGCGCCCTCGAGTGCGAGTTGAATCTGGCGCGCGGCTTCCTCGCACGTGTCACCGTGCGCCATGATGCCGGGCCATTCGAACGACTTGGGCAATGAAGCATTCGTCGCTTTTCTCCGCAGAATACCAAATGCGGGTTTCGTAGTCGCGAGGATGGGGTTGCACCGGTATTTTCATTTTCTATAAACATCTTTTCGATGCCGCACGCGTTGGATTTCTACAATTTTTGCGTTGTGGAGAAGCTCGTACACCACGCGATAATCGCCGACTCGAATTCGGTAGGTCCGCTCGCAACCGCTCAGTTTCTCCGAGCCACGGGGCAATGGATTGTCAGCGAGCTTCTCTACTTCGGCGATAATGCGAGATATTGCCTCGCGTGAAATTCGGCGCAGATCCTTTCGCGTTGATTTTCGCCACTGCAGATTTAAAGGAGGCCATCGCGCTTGAGCTCGGAAACGAATTGCTCGTGCGGAATGGTCGGCTCCTCCCGGCGTTCGACTACGACGGCCAAATCTTCAAGGTCTTCCAAAAGTTTTTCGTAGTCGGCGATGGGGACAACGACCGCCGTGCGTTCGCCGCGATCGTCGGTAATGTACTTTACGGAATCGCTCATGATTGGAGAATAGCGGAAAGCAATGTTGTCTGCAATCCGGACGCGTGCATCATTGAAGTTCGTTTGCGCGAGACGCCAAACCAGCACGCGAGACGCGCGCGCTCTCCAGATGCATTGCCACTACACAAGTCTAGGAATAAGGTCGTGTTATGAATGGTTCCGTGAATCCGAACAAAGCACTCTGGGAAAAAGGCGATTTCAGGCGCATCGCAGACACGATGCGCGAAGGCGGAGAAGCGCTGGTGCAGAAACTCGGAATCACGAAAGGAATGAAGGTGCTGGATCTGGCTTGTGGGGACGGCACTACGGCAATTCCCGAGGCGAAACTTGGCGCAGACGTGTTGGGGATCGATATCGCGCGGAACCTGGTCGATGCCGGGAACCGACGCGCCCAAGAGCATGGCCTAACCAATCTTAGGTTTCAGGAAGGTGATGCGTCGAATCTGGAGCACGTGCCGGACAAGTCCTTTGATCTCGTCGTCAGTATTTTCGGCACAATGTTTGCGCCCAAGCCGTTTGATGTCGCGAAAGAGATGGTGCGAGTGACGAGACCGGGAGGCCGCATCGTGATGGGCAACTGGATTCCTAATGATCCGACGCTCGTAGCGCAGATTTTGAAGATCAGCTCAAACTACACGCCGCCGCCGCCGGAAGGTTTCGTTAGTCCAATGACGTGGGGCGTCGAGAGCAATGTCATCGAGCGGTTTACGGCGGCGGGAATTCCGAAAGAAAACATCTCGTTCGCGCGTGATACGTTCACTTTCAACTTCTCGGGCGCACCTTCGCAGCTCGTGGATGTATTCAGGAAATATTACGGGCCGACCATGAATGCGTTCGAGGCTGCCGAGAAACAAGGCAAAGCGGATGAGTTACAAAAACAACTGGAAGACTTGTTTAACAGCCAGAATAAGAGTCAGGAGGGCACGTCCATTCCTGCAACGTTCCTCCATGTGACCGTTGAGAGAAAGTAAGAAGTAAGGGCCTTGGCCGCGTGATTCGTTGCAGCGTTGACACGTTACATTGGAAAGATGCAAAAGTTCGCGATGGCGAGGACGTCATCGCCAACACGCCGGCGGCGTGCGCTCCGCCTGATCCGGATTGCGGCTGACACAGCCCCGCTACAGAAGAAGCGTTTCGGCTGGCAGCCGAAAACGGACACGCCAGCGGCGTGCGCTCCCCAGACGAGATGCGGCTGACACTCCGAATGGATTGAAACTCGCTCCCCGCCACTTACCTTCAATGTCGCTCATTCCCCGTTCGCTCCATTCGCGAGCAGAGCAGCCGCCACTATAAAATTGCAGGCGGCACGCCTGCCGCTACAGATCGCGACGAAAGTTACAGGTAAGAGTTAAGAACGATGAAGTGCCGTCCGGCCGTCACGGTTTGTTTGGCTTTTTTTTGCCTTGCGGTTGTCCGCTCGGGTGAGGGCGATTAGCGCCTCCGCCACCCATTTGCGGATGCTTCCCTCCCATTTGAGCATCACGCGCTCCCATTTGCGGATTGCGCGACATTTGATTCATCGCATGCGGTTGGCCGGGATGACCTACGGGTCCGGGCATTTTGCCGGTATGCATTTTCGCCTGGTTTCCGCCCATGTTTCCTCTGTTCCCTTGATTTCCGGTCTTAAGCTTGTTTTCGCTGGCTCCGGCTTTTCCCGCTCCGGTTCTCTGAGGATTACGTTCGGCCATGTTCCCAGTTTTGTTTTCACCCTTTGCCGCTCCTCCCGCAGCTCCGATTGCCTCGCCTTTGCCTTGTCCCGCACCTTCGCTCTTGTTGAATGACTTGATCGCATCGGAGTTTGGATGGCCCTTGTTCACCGATGCCTGGAGATTCTTATCCTTGCTTGCTGCTTCCTGTCGCGCGAGTTGCTGTGAGGTTGGCGGAGTTTTCCGCTCCGCGGCGGCTTTCTGTTCCGCGGTCGGTTCCGCTTTCACTCCATTAGGCCCGTTAAAGCTGGCGCGGTTAGCGTTAACCTGTTTGTTCACCACATTGCGATCGACATATGTGTTATGAATGACGGTGTTATTCACGCGGGTCACAGCGGTGTTATAACGGAACGCGTTTCCTTCCCATCGGCCGCCCCAGTAACCATTTCCCGAATACCCATAACCGTAATTAATGCCTCCATAAAAACCGACAGTCGGACCCCAGTAACCCTGGTTAAACACATACGCGCCGTTGTTCCAGCCCCACCAGGACGGGGTCCAAAGCAGGCCCACGCTTGGCGGCGCGAGCCATACTCCCGGCACCCAATAATAATCGCCGGCACCCCATCCCCAGTAACCCGGCGTCCAAATGTAGCCTTCCACTGGACAGGGCGGTTGCTCGTATACCGGCAGGACGGGCGGAGCAACATTGACCGAAATACCTACCTGGGGGTACGAAGACGCCAACGGCAAGCCAACAAACAGGAGTGCAGCTAAAACAATGGGACGCAGTTTCATAATTTTCATGTCTTAATGGTTAACCGGAGGTGGATCAAGAAAGTAGCGGAAAAAAATCAAGAACCGCAGGACGACAAGCTGTCTATAGAATCTGAGATCCTTCGGCTGCGCTCAGGATGACAGCGCTGGCTTCAGGCGCGTTGAAGCGTTGAATCGTTAAAGCGACGAAGATGAAAGGTTGCGATGACGAGGGGAGCATCGGTGCAGTTGGGTGCTTTGAGTCGTACGGGCTCACAAAAGTTCGTTTTCGCAAGACGCCAAAACCAGCAGGCGAGACGCGCGTGCTCGCGAAACAGAATTGCGGCTGACACAGCCGCCGCTACAGGAGTTGCTTTTCGGCTGGCAGCCGCTGCAACGGACGCGAAGCGACGGCCTGGGTTTCAAACGGAGTCGCCGCGGCGACTGCCCATTATTTTATTCGGTCGAAGGTCTTTTGGAGAATTTCGAGGTCGCTGGCGTTGCCAGTTTTTTCGCGGGTAGTCTCGATCCA
>QHPE01000113.1 GCA_003218945.1 Verrucomicrobiota bacterium
CGAGTGCAGCACGCTGTCGAGACGCCGCGCCATCTCGTCGCCGACGGGAATCTCAAATGGGACGTGCGCTTCCTGGATCTTTTGTTTTGCGCGTGTCACTCGTTTGGCAATCGCCGCTTCAGTGGTTAAGAAAGCCCGGCTGATCTCGGTAACGCTGAAACCGCACAATGTTTTTAACGCCAGCGCAACCTGCGCCTCCGGAGGAATCACCGGATGACAGCACACAAACATCATCCGCAGTCGATCGTCTGCGATTTCGTCTTCTGAAAAACTCACCGATTGGGGCGTGGAAGATCGGCCGGACTCGATCAGGCGCGCGATTTCCGCTTCCTTGCCGCGAAAAACTTTTTCTCGCCGGATCACATCGAGTGCGAGGTTGCGCGACGCGCGCATGATCCACGCGGAAGGATTTTCCGGGATGCCGCGGTATGGCCACGTTTGCAATGCGCGTCCCAACGCCTCCTGCACGACATCTTCGGCCAGGTTCAAATGTTCAATCCCAAAAATCCGGCTTAGCGTCGCCACCATTTTTGCCGACTCATGGCGAAAAAGGTGTTCGACCAATTGAGATATGCCTTCGGGCTTCTGCATAATCATTACATTCTCGATTCTGCGAGTACGAGTGCCATTCGCAGACGTAATGCGCAATTGTCTGCGTTGCATTTGATTAAATACGACCACGATTGTTTGCTCGCGCGATATTGCCGTGGCATTTATGAGTGTGTATCCGATGGCTGAGAAACAAGAGATCGTCCAGCCGGAGCAGTTTAGGTTTGATGACGACGGCGTTTTCCCAAATAGCTTGCTGCCGTTGCTGGTCTATCGGAAAGCACTGAGGGCCGATGGCCGGGATCCCGCTTGGCTTCTTGAGGAACGCTTCGCTAACAACGACTGGTGTAATTCATGGCGAAACGGCGTGTATTCCTTTGCTCATTATCACAGCACCACGCATGAAATTCTCGGTGTTTACTGTGGCGTCGCGACACTGAGACTGGGCGGCGCGCATGGCAGGAATCTGGATGTACACTTCGGCGACGTAATTGTGATTCCGGCTGGTGTCGGTCACCAAAAACTTGATGCGAGCTCGGACTTCGCTGTTGTTGGAGCGTACCCGGACGGACGCGATTGGGATTTGCTGCGTGGTCTACCCGGCGAACGGCCAAAGTCGGATCACACCATCGCTTCCCTGCCAATTCCTGATTGCGACCCGATCTACGGCGCCAATGGCCCACTGCGGCAGATTTGGAAAGCGGATCGGAATAAATGAGATGACCGGGCGGATTCGCCAGCGGCCTTCGCAGCTTCAGCACAGCTTCGCGGTAAACTTCGGAGCTTTTTTGGTATTGCCGATATGGCTAAAAGCGGCGGGACACCGACGCACTCCAAAACGTGGCCGTCCTCGCGGTGCTCCATTTCGCGCTTGCGTTTTTGGAGTGCGTGCGCTGCTGCGCCGCTTTCGATTTCCGAAGCATCGTGCCCTCGCCGGAGCAAGTGTATTGTTGAGCCATGGGATCAATGCAAAAATCCGCCGCTGCAACCTTTCGCGCACTGCACGCGTCTGGCTGCTTCGTACTTCCAAATCCATGGGACATCGGGACGGCGATCTACCTCGAGCGTCTCGGATTCAAAGCGCTCGCCACCACCTCGGCTGGCTTTGCTTTTTCGCGCGGCAAACCTGATGGCCGCGTTCCGCGAGACGAAATGCTCGCTCACATTCGCGAGATTGCGAAGGCTACCTCACTACCGGTTAATGCAGATTTCCAAGCCGGCTACGCTGATGAACCGGAAGAGGTCGCAGGAAATGTCCAACTTTGTATCGAAACCGGCGTTGCTGGCCTGTCCATCGAAGACAGTACTGGACGCAGCGATCGCCCGCTATACGGGAAGGAGTTAGCAGTCGAGCGTATCCGCGCGGCACGCAGCGCGATTGACAGCTCGGAAACTGACGTTCTGCTAACCGGACGTTGCGAAGCGTGGTTGGTCGGACACGCCGATCCATTGCGCACCGCGCTCGACCGACTCATAGCGTACGCTGAAGCCGGGGCCGATTGTCTCTATGCACCGGGCGTTACTAAGCCGGAGGAAATTGCACATATCGTAAAGACGGTCGCACCGAAACCCGTCAATGTCCTCGTCTCCGGATTTAATCATCAGCTTACCGTGTCGGAACTCGCTGACCTCGGTGTGCGTCGCATCTCTGTCGGCTCAGGGCTCGCGCTCGCAGCATGGGGCGCATTTCTGCGGGCAGCGCGAGAAATCAAAACACATGGCACATTCAATCTCCTCGGTAACAGTGCGCCTTCCGCCGACTTGAACGAATTGTTTCACCAAGCATAGTTTGTTTTGGCGCTTTGTATTTGAACGCGTACGCCCCATTCCATGTCAGTATGTCCCCAAAAGGGCAGTTGCAATTTGAAATCCGGCATCTTGATTTAGGTAAGGCTGTTTAAGTTTCGAGCCTTTCTCGCCATGAAACGCATTTTCCTCAGTGGTTACGTTGCTTTATTTTTCGCCTCGCTGGCCTATGCCCAGGAAGGCACACCGGCGCCGCCTCCAATGGAGCCGCAAGGTCCCCAGCGCACAGGTCCATGGAAATCAAGCCCGCCCGCGCAAGAAGTGGTTCCGGTTCCGGTGCCGATTGCTCCGCCAAAACCCAACGGGCCAGTTCAAAAAAGTCTTGTCCGAATCACAGCCACGTCAGTGGATCCCGATTACAAAGCTCCATGGAACGCAGGCTCACTCCAGCGCGGTGTCGGCGCTGGATTTGTCATCAACGGCAACCGCATCATGACCAATGCGCATGTCGTCGCTAACAACCGTTACATCACAGTTGAACGCGACGGTGATCCTAACAAATATCCCGCGCAGGTCCAATTCATCGCCAACGATTGCGATCTGGCTTTGGTCACCGTGCCCGCAAAGGACTTTTTCAAGAACATGGTCCCGCTAAAATTCGGCGGCATCCCGGCGCTGGAATCGACGGTGTCAGCGTATGGTTATCCAATTGGCGGCGAACGGATGTCCGTCACAACCGGCATCGTGTCGCGGGTCGATTTCCAGCTCTACACGCATTCGTCAGTTGACCAGCATCTGGCGATCCAGATCAGCGCGCAAATCAACCCGGGCAACAGCGGCGGCCCCGTGATGCAGGACGGCAAAGTCGTTGGCGTGGCGTTTCAGGGATATAGCGGCGACGTCGCGCAAGGCGTGGCCTACATGATTCCCACACCGGTGATGAATCGTTTTTTGAAGGACATCAGCAACGGGCAATATGACGAATACCCGGATCTCGCAATCACCTATGCGAAATTGCAAAATCCAGCCCAACGAAAATATCTCGGATTGGTAGATGACGATCGCGGTGTGCTCGTGAGCTCCGTGGTTGCCGCAGGTCCCTCCGACGGTATTCTGAGATCGGGTGACGTGCTCCTTTCGATCGACGGTCACCCAATCGCAAGTGACTCGAACGTAGAACTCGACGGCGAACGCGCGCAGTTCGAGGAAGTCGTAGAACGAAAATTTAAGGGGGATTCGGTCAAGCTCGACATCCTGCGGGATAAAGGGCCGATGACAGTGACGATCAAATTGTTCAAGCCCTGGCCGTATTCGATCCAAGGTCACACCTACGATGTGCGGCCGCGCTACGTTCTTTACGGCGGGTTGCTGTTCCAACCGCTAAGCCTGGACATGCTGGAGGCCTACCGCACAAGCGATCTGCGTCTCCGGCATTTCTTTGAATACTTCATTCTGGAGCAGATTTATCTTGTGCATCCTGATGTCATTGTCCTCAGCAACATTTTGCCGGACCCTATTAACAGTTATCTCACGCCTTACAAGGGCGCCATCGTTGATGAAGTAAACGGCAAAAAGATTCGGACGCTCGATGAATTGTCGCAAGCTTTCGCGCAGGCGCCGGAGCGGCTTGTGATTCGGATGATCGGAGACGGACCGCCCCTCGTGCTTGACCGCAACAAGGTGGAAACCGCACGCGAACGCATCAAGACGCGTTACAACGTTTTGAAAGAGCAAAATCTCGAGGAACGGCCTGCGTCGCGCATCGCCGCCGCAGGCGAAAAGAACTGAAATGCAAAGACACGCTTTCATCACTTTCAGTATTATGCTTGTCGCCGTCAGTGGCGCGTTAGCAAGGAAGGAACCGGCTATTCCGACCACTGCTGCTCGGCCAAAACAGGTCGCGTTGGTCCGCGTAAATGTGACCGGTCAAGGGTATGACTATTTTCGGCCGTGGCAAAAGAAAGCCCCGTTTTCAAAACGCGCGCTCGGGGCCGTTTTGCCAAAAGGCCGTGTGCTTGTGACTGCCGATTTGGTAACAAATCAAAATTACGTGGAGCTTGAGCGCGCGGAGTCCGGTGAAAAAACTGCGGCCAACGTCCGAGTGATCGATTATGAAGCAAACCTAGCGCTACTTGAGCCGGCAGAGAAGAGTTTCCTCGACGGCATCACACCGCTCGAAATCACATCCGACACAGTGGTCGGCGACCGGCTTGCAGCGTGGCAATTGGAACCGACCGGCGCGTTGTTGGCGACCGAAGGCTTGGTGACAACCGTGCAAATGATGCCGTACCCGATCGATGTCGGGCAGTTCCTGACTTACCGCGTCAGCATTCCCATGCAATATCGCGAGAACAGCTACACGGTTCCGCTGGTTAAGAATAACAAACTCGCCGGATTACTGCTGCGTTATGATTCGCGCTCGCAACTGCTCGATGCCATCCCGGCCCCTGTCATCACGCATTTCTTGCGCGAAGCCGACAGCCAGAATTATCGCGGGTTTCCCTCGGCTGGGTTTTCATTTTTCCCGACACGCGATCCAGCGCTGCGTGAGTTCGCCGGGGAAAAAGGGAAGCGCGGCGTTTACATAACCAACGTAGAGGCTGGTACGCCTGCCACGAGAGCCGGACTGAAGGTCGGCGACATCGTAACGGCGGTTGGCAATCATGACATTGATGAGAACGGCAACTACACGGATCCGCTCTATGGCAAGATCGAGTTCACCAATTTGCTGACCGCGCACGCCTATGCCGGCGACGTTGTTCCCTTCCATCTTGAGCGCGATGGCAAACCGATGCAGCTCAATCTGACTCTGGAGCATCATGATACGAAGAATTACGTGAGCCCGCCGTATAATCTCGATGAGCCACCGCGATATTACGTTCTTGGCGGCATGATCTTTCAGGAACTCTCCCGCCAGTATCTCAAGGAATGGGGACCGAACTGGCAACGTGAAGCGCCCCAGCGCCTGGTGTACATGGACCATTTCCAATCCGAGCTGTTTCCAGACAGAAACCGTCGCGTCGTCATTCTCAGTCAGGTGCTCCCGGCGAACAGCACAATCGGATACGATGACCTCGCCTATCTGACGGTGAAAAGGGTCAACGGCAAGGAAATCAAATCACTGGGTGATCTGGCCGAAGCCGTGAAGCAACCAGTCGAAGGCTTTATCAAGATCGAGACCGAAGAAGATCCAAAACAAATCGAGCTCGACGCCTCGCAAGTCGCCGCCGAAGCCCCTGCCCTCCAGGAAAATTACGGCATCTCGTCACTGCAAAGATTGCAGTGATTTTTCCAGAATGCGGCCTGCATCTTAGGCCTTATTTCACGGACGGTTCTGGCATTTTGAATTCCTTCCAGCGTCGTTCCTGCTCATCGGGTGGAATATCCTCGACGTGTGTGGCTACCCACCAAATATTGCCGCAGCGGTCTTTGACACCGCCATACCGTTCACCGGAAGGCAATGTCATGATCGGAAAAACGGAAGTCCCGCCGGAGTCAAGCGCACGCTGGTACACTCTGTCGCAATCGGTGACGTACAAGTAAATTGAGCTGGGCATCGGCCCAAATTCTGGAGTGGGGTCAGCAAGCATGAGCATGGAATCTCGAATTCGCATGGTTGCGTGCATGACCGCGCCATCGGCGCGCTTCTGCTCGAAGATCAACTCACCCTCGAACGCGGCCACGATGAACTCGGTCAAGCGCGACGCGCCCTGGGCGAATAGGTATGGTGTAATGGCGTGGAATCCTTCAGGAATTGATTTTGTAGGCATTTAGTTGTGTTGAATTGATTCTGGTGCAGCGCTGCATCGGCCTAACGAGACAAAACATCAGCGACCGCGAGACGTGAGCGGCGATCAACGCAGTAAACGGATGCATGGCGTGATAACGAGAGAAGGCACGAGTCAGGTGTCCCGTTGAGAAACATTCTTATATGTGAGCTGCCATGTGGACGATGAAAAAGCACAGAATGATTGCAACGAATGGCGTTAGTAGCCACAAGGCTGCTGCCGCAGACCATAAGGCGAACATGGCAACGTCGCGTGCACGGGCCTTCACACTCGGTGCGCCCACTGCCAGGCGTGCGCGCAGTATTCCAACAGTTACGTCATCCAACTGCAACTCGGAAAATCCTGTGTGGTAGAGATTCGTTCGAGAATGCCGGCCGCGAACGAACCCGCGGAACAGACTTTTCGGGGCAACAAACAGGCCGCACTCGCGATCTCCCACGCGGCAATCTCCGCTTCGCCTGGCCAATCGCTGCCGTACTCGGCAACAATATGATGCAAATCATGCAGACGAGCGGCCGCAACGCGGGAACGACAATTCGGAAAATAAAATGCAATCGGCTTACTTTCCACTCGTACCCAGCGGCTCGAGTAGCCTCCATCTGCGCCGAGATTGCCACGCTCGAAAAACAGAGTGCGTGCGTTCCGTAGGGACATGGTATCTGGATAGCAAGACATGCAACATCGCGGCCTAACGAGATCGAGCTGGGTCACCGCTGGCGGCGACGAGTGTCGCTCGTAGTCTATGGTCAGTAGTCATGTTGTCACGCGGAGCGCACACCGGCCCAGCGTTTGTCTGCAGCGATTGTTTAGGTCTCGGGATCGCTCGCGTGCCATCGATCATGATAGAGGAGCTCTACAGCAGACGGCCAAGACCCATTTCCTTAGGCGGTTGTTTCAGGTCAAGCACGGCATCAGCAACCATTTCGCCCATCACCGGACCGTGCTTAAAACCGTGGCCGGAGCCCCCGCCCACGATCCAGACATTCCCCGCATCCGGGTGGCGATCCAAGATAAAATTGTGGTCTGTAGAGTTCTCGTATTGGCATACCCGGCTTTCAACTAACGGGGCGTCGGCTAACGCTGGAAAACGCGTGCGAAGATAGGCGCGCGCGCTAGCCAATTTCTCCTCCGATATCTGGCGTTCCACGGTGGTGGGATCAATAACAGGTCCGCGCGTGTCGTCGGCTATTTTGAAGCCGCGCCAGTGGTTTCCAGGAACACCGAAGAAAGGATTCTTTCCACCGTCAATCCAGGTTGGCAGTTGCGCTTCGGTGAAACGAACGTCGGCTGCGGGCGTGCCGAAAAAGAAAACCTCCTGGCGAGTAGGAGTGATAATCGAGGTCAAAAATGGGAAGATTTTTCCAAGCCATGGACCGAGAGCAAAAACATAATAGTCAGCAGTTAGAACCTCACTTGTGCTAATGTTGATGCCCTGCATTCGATTGGCCACAATTGGCCCAGGGGTTGCCTGCGTTTGTCGATATTGCCCGCCGTTTTTGACGAATGCGTTCAGAACAGCTTCACACGCACGGCGTGCAGCGAGAAAGCCGGAATCGGGCTCATAAACGCTCCACGGCACGCCTTCAAAATTGATTTGAGGCCAACGCTTGGCGCATTCTTCGGTTGAAAGCTTCTCATAACGAATACCGGCCTGTTGCAGTACCGGCAGCGCCGCGCGTTCGTACGAATCGTCCGGGCCCGCCATCCGGAGCGCACCGCTCCGGAAGAAGAGCTTTACGTTCCATCGCCGCTCATGCTCCTGCCACAGCCGCAGCGCTCGGGCGACCATCTGGGTGTATAAGAGAAGCGCAGGACCATAAGTCGCGCGGATTGTGCGAGTCTCGCCGCCAGAGCTGGCACGGGAATTTCCTGGGCCCCAAGCGTCAAGCAAAGTCACCTTCGCTCGTTTTTGCAGGAGTTGAAGAGCTGACCAACCGCCAAAAGCACCGGCACCGACTACAATCACAGAAGCTCGAATCGTCCGTGCAATCACTGGTGGGCCGATTGCGTAAGCCGCCGCTGCGACAGCAGAGCCTTTCAAAAAACTGCGACGCGAACAATCGATTTGCATGATTACGCACTTGAAAAACAACGGCCCTTTAAGATGAGCGTTGCCACTAGTATCAGCGTGCGCATAGACCTAACGAGAAGTAGACGAAGATTCGTAAAAAACCACGAAAATTTCTTCGTCTAGTTCGGCCATTACGGTTGTTGTTCTGTCGCGCTGACGAGCGTGCGTGGCCTTGAAAGAAAATGGTCGACTTCGTCGTTGTACGTTTCGAAGGGGTTGCCCATGACAAGGAAATCGCGGCTGTCGCAGGCGATGGAGTCCCAGTTGATTACATACGGGAAATTGCAGGTCTGAAAAAAGCTGACGGCGCGTGAGCGACCGGATGCGCGGGTGTTGGCCGGAGGAACATGGGTCGCGGTGGCACGGCGGACACCGTTGTTCCAGTCTGCAATTCGTTTGCCCGGCGTGATGCTGAAGAATAATCCCCGGCGCGGATCGATGTTGTGGTATTCCAGGTCGATGCTCTGCAGCCACGGATCGTCCCAGCTTAGTCCCTCCGATTCAATGAACGTTTCCAGTAACCATTTTTTGGTGATCCAGTCAACGCCACCGATCAGCGCGTGCCGGTTGTGCGCGATGGCTTCCAGAACGAACGCCCAGTTTTCCAACAGCCAGTTCGTTTCCGCGCTGCTATGCCGGAAATGTTTTTGCGCCAGATGATGAAATTCCCACTGCACATCGACCGCGCTGACGGTTTTGCCGTTCTCGAGGCGTACCATCCATTGCTCGCTCGCATCGCGGGAAATGTCACGCGTGCTTTGCACCGCGTCGACCAAAACAAGGTTTCGCGGCAAACGGCCTTCCTCAAGCAACGATAAAACGCAGGCCGTCGTCCCGATTTTTAGCGCGGTCGCATACGGGCTCATGTTCGAGTCGCCGATGAGCAAATGCAGTCGCCGATATTTCCGGTAATCGGCCAGCGGCTCGTCGCGGGCGTTAATAATGGCGCGATTGAACTGCACCCACTGATAAATGTCGTTGACGATGTGATCGGCGCGCTGGCTCAGCTGAAAATTCACCTGGCCCTGTGGTTGGGGCGGCTCGAAATCGAACGCCAGCGGATTCGATTGTCCAACGCGTCCCGCGCCGGTGAAGATCTGTCGGGTTGCCAAAAAAGTCAGCAACGTTCCAAGAATCGGCGGAGTGAACTGGGCCTCGCGTCGCATCAGATAATTCTCGTGGCAACCAAACGTTGCACCGGTGTGATGGTCCACGTTGTTCTTGATGAATGAGACACGGTCCTCAGCGCCCAGAGCAATCAGCGCCGATCGCAACAGGTCGTCCCCCGCCAGCTCATAGCTCACGAGATCGTGCAGATGCAAACATTCCGGCGACGCGTACTCGATGTGCCCCATGTCGAGATAGAGCCGGCCGCCGTTGAGAAGAAATCCGCCGTTGCCCGGCGGTTCCTCGTAGTCGCGGTAATGCAAATCGATCGTTCCCGCGTCCGCCTTGCGAAATAGATAATTCTTGACCTTCGCCGGCCAAAGCTCCGAGTTCACGTGCGGCTCATCTTCGCTGAGTAGACAGCCGTACTCCGTTTCGATGCCAACGACGCGATCCATTGCAGTCAATTAACGCATCGAATCCGAATTTGGCTAAGCCAAAAGATGTCCCCTCACCTTCATCCTCTCCCAACCGGGAGAGGCGAATCACGTAGCACAATACGCCGGACGATTAAGCCCCAAGGAGCGACGGCTTGGCCAGCCGTCGAAAAATGATAGCTGGGAAGCTGTCACTCGTTGAGCCTTGCAGTCCCCCTCTCCCTTTGCAAAGGGAGAGGATCGAGGTGAGGGATTGCTTTCGAGTCTTATAAGGCACGAATAAAAAGTGGCTAAGGTAACATCTCCTCGCACCGCTAGACCGCCCACTCTTTAGCAGAACTGCACAATAAAAAACGGCGCAGAGAGCAAAGCACACAAGCGACCCAATCTTCCCCGCACTGGCACTTTGCTTTCTACCGCCTTGCCGAGCGGCAGTCTGCAACTCTACCCAAACTTCATTCTAGCTCACGGCACGCCTCGACCCCGCCACCCGAAAAGCAACGAGATTATGAACAGCACAAGGAATATAACGAACAGGACTTTCGCAATGCCCGCCGATGCCGCGGCGATACCGCCAAACCCAAAGACCGCTGCCACGAGCGCGATGATCAGAAAAACTACAGCC
>QHPE01000114.1 GCA_003218945.1 Verrucomicrobiota bacterium
TGGGGCGCGTTGCTGAAGATTGGGGTGGTGCCGGACGAGTTCGTGTTGTGGAATGCATTCCCGTGGCATTCGTTCGATCCGCGCCGCGGGCTGCTGAGCAACCGTATGCCTAACAAGTCGGAGCAAATTTCCGGTCGCCCTGTGCTGAAGGCTTTCCTTGAGTTATTTGCTTCTGAGCAAATCGTCGCGCTTGGAAAAATCGCAGCCGCGCAGCTAGAAGAGCTCGGCTTCGATGCGCACTGCATTCGCCATCCAGCCTCGGGCGGCGCCAAACTTTTTCGCCGGCAAATCGCGAAGATCGTGTGCTGATTCGAGCCGCAAACTACGATTTCGGCGGTTCGCTCTTTTTGATTAGTGGCGTGAAGATGTCGATCGGAACGGGAAGGAACGTCGTTGTGTTGCGCTCACTGGAAATTTCACGCATGGTTTGCAGGAAACGCAATTGCAGTGCGATCGGCTCCTTGCTCATCATCGCGGCTGCCTGCACCATCTTTTCCGCCGCCTGAAATTCGCCTTCGGCGTTGACGATCTTGGCTCGGCGTTCGCGCTCGGCTTCGGCCTGCTTGGCCATGGCGCGCTTCATCGTGTCGGGCAAAACCACGTCCTTCACCTCGACTGCAGTGACTTTTACGCCCCACGGCTCGGTTTGTTTGTCAATGATATCCTGGAGCGTTTGGTTGATCGACTCGCGCTGGGAAAGCAAATCATCCAGCGGCGCCTGCCCGATTACGCTGCGCAATGTGGTTTGGGCGATAAGCGACGTGGCCTTGAGGAAATTTTCGACTTTCACCACCGCCGCCTGCGGATCGACCACCCGGAAATAAACCACCGCATCCACGCTCACCGGCACGTTATCGCGCGTCATCATTTCCTGGCGCTCGACGTTGATCGTCACCACGCGCAAATCCATTCGCACCATGCGATCGACGATTGGGATAAGGAAAATCACGCCCGGGCCCTTCGCGGTAAGTAATTTCCCGAGTCGAAAAATCACGCCTCGCTCGTATTCGCGCAGGATCCGGATCGCCTGCGGAAAAACAATGATGGCGAGAATGATGATGGGCACGGCCCAACTGAGCAATCGCGGAAAGGCTTCAATTAATTCCATGGCTGTCTCCTTCTGGAACTCAGTCTGAACTCAAATCACGCACTATTCCAGAACGATGATCGACGTTTAGTTCAACAGTTCGTACCAATTATTGCGCCGGTGTGGTTCGCAGCCTGCACCGCGGATGAGCGACTCGATCTGCGAGGCATCGAGTCGAAAGGTTGTCCCGGCGCTGCTGACCACATTTTCTTCCATCATCACCGAGCCGAAATCATTTGCGCCGTATTTAAGCGCGATCTGGCCGATGTCCGGACCTTGGGTCACCCATGAGCTTTGAATATTTTCAATGTTGTCCAGGAAAATCCGGGCCAGCGCTTGCACTCGCAGATACTCGGACACGCCCGTGCGCTGTTTGACTTTTAGCACGGTGTGCTGCGGTTGAAAGGTCCAGCAGATAAACGCGGTGAATCCGCCGCTGCGATCCTGTTGATCGCGGATACGCCGCAAATGCTCGACGCGGTCTTCAATCGTCTCCACATGGCCGAACATCATCGTGGCGCTCGATTTTAATCCGAGCTCGTGTGCCACCTGCATCACCTCGAGCCATTCGTCGCTGTTGATTTTCAAAGGCGAAATCCTTTTTCGCACCCGGTCCACGAGTATTTCGCCGCCACCACCCGGGATTGAACCCAGTCCGGCTGCCTTAAATTCTGAAATCACTTCTCGCAGCGGCATCCGGAATGTCTCCGCGAAATGCTGAAACTCCGGCGGACTGAATCCATGAATATTGATGTGCGGATATTTTGCGCGGATGTGTTGCAAAAGATCAATGTACCATTGGAATGCCAATTTCGGATGATGCCCGCCCTGCATCAGAATTTGAACTCCGCCTGCGGCAGTGAGTTCATCCAGCTTTTGATCGAGCTGCTCGAAACTAAGCACGTAATGATCTTCGTCGCGCTCCGTTCGGTAAAACGCGCAGAACTTGCAGTAAACATTACAGACGTTCGTGTAATTGATGTTGCGATCGACGATGTACGTCACGATCTCGCGTCCACGGCCGCCGTAACTTGTCGCTTTTGCCAAATCACGCCGGGCATTCGCTAGCGCGGCCAGTTCTTCCAACGGCCAGCGATATAATTCCAGCGCGTCATCTGTCGAAATCCGCGCGCCCTCCAAAATCTTCCCCGTGAGCGTATCTCGATTAAGTGAAACCATTGCGACGTAATGTTAGACGCTGCTTGCGGATTTGGCACGTACGTTCATCAGCGGTAGGGCGCGACCGCCGGCGCCGCCAAAAAATTTTACGGACGGTGCGGGGATACCTCCCTACCATTTGGAAATGGACCCAAATGTCGCAATCGTCGGCGCGGGCGTGTCGGGACTGACTTGCGGCATTGTTTTCGCCGAACGCGGTTATCGCACTGCGATCTTCGCGAAGGAAACGGGCAAGCAAACCACGTCCGGCGCGGCTGCCGCTGTCTGGTTTCCGTACGACGCCCAGCCGGCAAAAAGAGTCATCCCTTGGGCACTCAAGACCTACCAGGTGCTCGCTGACCTTGCTCGCTTACCCGCGAGCGGCGTCTCAATGATCGAACTGCGCCAATTTTCGCGCACCGGCGAGATTCAAATCCCCGATTGGGCAATTTCACTTGGCGCTCATCCTGTCATCCCGAGCAAAGTCGAGGGATCTCTGAAATTCTTTAGGAGTGGATTCGCGCTCGCAGTTCCACTGATGGACACGACGATTTACCTCGATTACCTGGCAAATCATTTTATCGCTGCTGGAGGATCAATCAGCTCAAATGTCCGTCTCGAAAAACTCGAAGATGTCGATTCAAAATTCGATCTCGTGATCAACTGCGCGGGAATCGGCGCGCGCGAGCTTGTTCACGATCGCGATCTCGAGCCGCATCGTGGCCAAGTCGCCGTTGTGCCGAGAGTCGATGGCCTTTCCTGTGCGATTGTGTGTGATGACGCGCCGCTCATGTACGCAATCCCGCGGACGAATGATTGCGTCTTCGGTGGAACAAACGAAATCAGCGACAATCTTGCGGCTGATCCCGTAACCACATCCAAAATTGTCGGCGAATGCAGCCGCGTGCTGAGCATCGAGAGCCCGCGCCTCCTCTCCGAACGCGTCGGCCTGCGCCCATTCCGAAAATCAGGCGTCCGGCTCGAAAGCGATCGCCTGTGTGACGGTCGCGCTGTCATTCACAATTACGGCCATGGCGGCGCTGGGTTCACCCTCTCCTGGGGCTGCGCGCGTGAAGTTCTCGAAACCACCACATTGTAGCGGCGCTTTGTGTCAACAACCGAGATAACGCAAAAAAATTCGACGGTGTCCAAAGAAAATTAACCAAGCTATCCGACGCCGAGAACGAACTGGGCTTTGATTGAAACCATCTTGATCATCTTGAACGTAAACGTACCGAATGGTGGTTAAGCTCCAGCGTTTGGTTAGCTTTCTTGTGTCCCAACTCTTCTTAAAGAGCCGCTTCGGATCCGAATAGACAAGCAAAAGCCCACCGGCTACTGCTACGCTCCATGCAGCAAATGACGAAGAAAAGGGCCATAGCAGAATGGGTGTCGGAACGTAACCCGGACTGGCCGTAACAGGCAGACGCTGATACTGCTCTGGCGGATATGAAGTCTGCTCGACCTGAGTACCGTCGAGAGTAAAAACGTAACGCTGCGCGCCGCGCACAGTCCACACCACCAGCCTTTCGTCTGGTAGTTGTATCGCTCTGAAGTCTCCTGCCCCAGCATGCACAACCCAGGCGTGCAGAAGTTTCCAATCCCGATCATATACTTGGATGCGAGCTGATGCCGGATGCACGGCGATTCGCCGTCCATGAGGCATTTCAATCAACTGATCTGCTCGACCCATCGGCCACTCGAATGAAGCGGGCAAACTGCCACGCGCTGAAAAGGCCAAGCCGTAAAATGCGCTGATGCCGTAAGCCACCAGAATGCCACCGACGAATCCCGCAACTTTACGCGGCGGTCAGTTCGCTTTGGCGAGCGCGCGGCCATCGCAAAGTGACCACGCGACCAGAAACCCGCCGATGGCAATCGTGAATGCGTTCCAGAACACTGCGCGTGAAAGGCCTAACGACAATTAGACGAAAAAATTCGTCTAATTCGGATCGCGAGTTACGTCAGGGCGATGCACTGAAAGGAGCTGACGACGTCGTCAGGGCCTTTTTCGGCGAAGAAGCTTTCGTAATATCCGGGGCCGAGGTCCCAGTGCGGGCCCTTGTAATATTCATCGCGATAAAATCGCCACACGCCGCTCTCCACAATCACGCAGCTCATCCGGTCGTTCCAGTAATCGCCGACGTAATGGAAACTCAAGTTCGTCCGGGCGTAAGAACCTTTAAAACCGACGTGATCGTAAAGAACCAGTTCGGGCAGCCGAACAATTTCCGTGTTCGGTTCCGCTGTGACCTTGCCGGCGGCAGAAGAGTGATAGCTCAACGGGCCAAGGCTCCATTTCATGTCGATGACGCACCCGTTATCGGGCGACAATTCAATTTTAGATAATCGTGGCATAAGCGTGCAGGGCGATGGTTTTCAATAATTTGATCAGATGACATTCGCTCTGTCGAGTAAAGAGATTATGACGGGATTTTTTTGGCAGTGTAGTCGAAACGTCCGTTTGGGAGACGGGAAAATAGGATGTCAGGCTTCTAGTCTGACTCGGCACGCGGGCTGCCAACCCGCTCCAGGGCTATTCGGCAGGCTGGCAGCCTCCCGGGCGAATCAGCCGGGCGGGCTGATATCCGACTTCGCCGCGGACCTGCAGTTACTGGCTTTTTGCCCAACCAATCACGCCACAAGCGATGCGCGCGCCTGAGTCGCCGGACGGTTGAGTCTTCAGATCGTCGGACTTCGCGTGAACGACGACCGAGCGCCCAATCACCGATTTTGCATCATTTGCGAGAGAGATCTGATGGTCCACATAATCCAGCTTTGCGTTGCCGGAAGCGTCTGCTTCGATGTTGCCCATGTCGCCCTCGTGCCGCGCGGCTGTATCAGGGCCTGCATGCGGTTGGCCCGTGGGATTGAAATGCGCGCCCGCCGAACTGGCATCGGCTGCACTGCAATCGCCGAATTCATGGACATGAAACCCGTGCTTGCCAGGAGTTAGCCCCGCGAGCTCCGCGTGGATCTGCACGCCATCGGCGACCGGCGTGAATGTGACGGCGCCGTTGACCTTATTGCCTGCGCTAGGATGCAACACCGCAACTGCCTTCGATGATGCTGTGGATTTTGTCGCGGGTGTTTGCGCCAGCGCTACTAAACTTGCGAACGATAAACACGTCAGCCCGACGAACGAAGCGCGAAATGCTTTCATAATCAGCATCTGTATGTCGCAAGTCCGCCTAAGTCCAGTCGCATCAAATCGATCGGCGCGGTGTTTGCAATGCGGCACGGCGAGCCCGGTGACGCCACTCCATGAACTGCGGCTGCCGCAATTACTGCAACTTTTAGACGCGGTCCTTCAACTGCGTTGTGCCGGACGCGCGTGCACAGTGGACGCAGCAGAAGATTTGTCCGTCCGCTTCGACACCGTGACCGACGATTCGGCAGTTGCAGTGCAGGCAAACAGGCGCCAGCGCGTGGATTGCGCATTCGAAGCTATCGAAGGTGTGACGCTGTCCGCCCACAACGATTTCAAACGCCTTGTCGTAT
>QHPE01000115.1 GCA_003218945.1 Verrucomicrobiota bacterium
CACCTACAGTAACGGTTACGCCCAGTGGTACGCCTACAGCTACCCCGAGGCAGACGCCGACCCCGCGGTTTGGGCCGACCCCCAGGCCTCGCCCTACGCCGGCGCCGAGGCCGTGAGGCAGTGTGATAGGTGATCAATCACCACTTTGGTGATCAACAGCCGTTCGTTTACGCTGGCAGTCACGGATTTGATCTCGCGGGTGCAGTACTCACTGCACAGGTGTGCAGTATGTCTGGAAGAAATGGAGTGACAACGGAGCGATCTCGCACGTTGTCGCTCCGACCAGCAACAAGACCTACACGGCAACGTTCCAAACGCAATACTTCCTGACGATGAGCGCGGGAGCTGGCGGCACAGTGCAACCGGCCAGCGGCTGGCATAACGCCGGGTCGAGTGTGGTCATTAAAGCAAAAGCCAATCCGGGCTTCACTTTTGCCGCCTGGGCCGGCACCGGTACTGGCTCCTACACTGGCACGAACAACCCGGGTTCGATCATCATGAATGGACCCATTACCGAGATGGGCAATTTTAGTCCCTAATACGACTGCTGCCAACACCGACCCCGACCTCGCCGTCGCGATTAGAGCACCCACAAATGCGTGCTGGAGCTTAATCTCCAGCACGCGCATTTGCTGTGTTTTATCCGGTAAGCCAGCAAAAGGGCAATATTCACGGTCGTTATCCCCGCAGGTTGTTCGTTCCTGGATGACGTGCTGTACAAGTAGCCTCCAAATCCGAAAAGCGACCGAAAGTGTGCGATCAAAAGCGGTGAGAAGATTCACCGCATTCCCATGGAGTTCCGTGCCAAATTTCGGACTGCGCATCCGGTTTTCGCGAGGCTGTCGAGTGCGGGCGCGTCCTGGCACACTTTTTGACGACCGAAAAGCCACAGTTTGCTCTGTGGCCGTGACACGCAACGAGAAAGGCCTGCACATCTGAAAGGGTCTGGGAATCACAACGAGAGAAACGAATCGTGCATTCGAAAAAGTTAAATCTGGAAAACGCCGCCGGGGCTGCCTTTTGCGACAAGCCGTTAGGTCCAGTTCGCTGAGCTACCGGCGGCGGTAGTCCAAGAGCGACCAGCATTCTAGTGGAAATAGGAAAAGCACACGGGTCTGTTCCGGAGCCATGTAGCGTTTTTCGCTACGTGTTTTGTCTGGAGTCACCCTTTCTATTCGCCTTGACCTATATGCCCGCATGCATCAAAAGAATGCTCCTCACCAAAGATCGCGCTGTCCCCTCAACTTTGACCCCACAACGCAACATGGAAAAAAGGCAAAAGAACTCCGCCCGCACTTTTGTGCCTCAAGTTAAGACGCTCGGAATCCTAGGCTGCCCATTTGAAAATTCTTAAAGAAAAAGGCTTGACACTTTTAGGCCTACCTGACTAAAAGGGGTGTCCGATGGAGAAATCTAATTTTCCAGCAGGGAAATCACGGTTCCCGTCAAATCTCTTCGAACTCAGAGTTCGACCAAGCACAACACCAACATGAAAAAGCAAATTAATCCCACCATCAAAGCGTATCTTATTCGAGGCGCGTTTTATCTTCTTCTGCTTATTGCCGTCTGTGCCATTCCATTCGCATTGGCGCAGCGCAACGCTCCCAAGCGGAGCGGCCCGAATGCAGGGAAATTGAGCGCCTCACAGTCTAAAGCCGGCTCACTGCTTCTTCCCTATGCCGCTTGGCCGGTTGCTCGGGTGCCCAATCTGTCGTCGTGGTCCATTGTGGCCAATTACCCGCTTGTCTCCGAGTCAGTGTCTGTGTCGAGCGACGGCACATTCGCCTATGGCGTGGGCGGGTTTGCAGGGGGGTTCCCTAGCAACGCCTTTAACGTCTATGATCCGGTTGCTGACACTTGGTCGCCGTTGTCGAACATTCCAGGTGCCTTCTATGATGCGCCGTCGGTTTATGCCGCGAACACCAACTCGATTTATGTCTTTGGCGGCATCGACGCCAACTTCAACCCGAGCAATGTCCTCCAGATATATAACGTCGGTACCGGCATCTGGACGACCGGAGCTCCAATGCCTGGTGCGCGCTATTTTGCAGGCGCAGCGTATTATTCCGCCAACGGCAAGATCTACGTCATCTCGGGCTTTGATCAGAACTTTACTGAAACTAGCACGACCTGGCAGTACGACCCTGTCGCGAACACGTGGGACACCACCCGGGCAAACATGCCTGCGCCGACGGGCGGCGCCGGATACAGCATTGTTGGCCAGAACATCTATCTGGCGGGCACTTGGAATAACGCCCAGGGATCGACGCAACATTATCGCTACGACATTGTAGCCGATAGCTGGACGTCCGTGGCGCCTGTGCCTGTTAACATCTATCGACCGGACTCGGCCGCCATTGGTACAAACACCTATCTGGTGGGTGGTGGCAACCCGTTCCTTGGGTCTCGCGGCTTCAAGGGACCAAAGGTGTTGCATCCTTCGACCAATTCCCCCGAGACCTCCTACAACAGCACTTATATCTACGATACGCTTGGCGATAGCTGGAGCACTGGGCCAAATACCAATGTGGCACACTCTTTCACGGGTGGAACAGCAATCGGGAGCACACTGATTGTTGTAACCGGATTTGACGGTATCACGGGCGACACTAACGTCGTGGAGGCTGCTACAGAGGGCGGCGGCGGCACGCCTAGCCCAACCCCCTCGTGCACGCCGATCGTGATTAACGGAAGCATTACTAATACCGATCCCTCGCACACTGATAAACTCGCCAACAGCAATAATCCGCAAACCTGTGAGGGGACTGAGACGTGCGCCACCTCTGGCGATCCGACTTCCTTCCGTTACGACGCTTATACGTTCACCAACACTGGTAGCGCAGCATGCGTGACCATCGATACGAATACGGCCTGCAACGCAGACCATGCCATCTTTACTTCGGCTTATTTGGGCAGCTTCGATCCGAACAACCTTTGCACCAACTGGGTTGGAGATAGTGGCTTCCCACCGGATCCGGATCAGGCATTTCACGTTGAGGTGCCCGGCGGGCAGACCCTTGTAGTGGTGGTAAACGAAGAGCACCACGCAGGGTGTCCTGGCTACACTTTGACTATAACCGGGTTGTGCGGCGGAATCACACCTACCCCCACGCCAACCGCATCACCCAGCTGCACGCCCGGAGGATTCTCGGTGCTGATCGCCTACGCCGACGGGGAAGTGCAACCCGATACCCTGCGAAACGATTTGTTGGCCGCTGGCGCTAGCGTGGTTGACTTCTTCGATGCCCAATTGGGGACGCCCACCTTGGGGCAATTGCAGCAGTACCAGATCGTGGTACCATTCAGCAACTTTGGCTATGCTGACCCTGTGACGCTGGGTAACAACCTCGACGCGTACCAAGCCGCCGGCGGTGTGGTAGTTGCCTTCAACTTCGACTGGTTTGGCGGGTCGCAATCGATCGGTGGCGCCTGGATAGCGAACGACTCACCATTCAACGATAACGCCACGACCAACTTTTCCAGCGGCACGCTTGGCACTTGCACGTTCGGTCCACTGTGCAACGGCGTAACCACGCTCGACGCCTTCTTCCGCGAGATTACAACATTGGCCAGTGGAGCGACGCTGGCGGCGACTTGGAACGATGGATCACCACTCATCGCCTACAAGGGTAGGGCCGTTGGCGTAAGCGCCTATGTCGGTGACTTTGCTGGCATGTGGAGCGGTGACTTTGCGAAAGTGATCATTAATTCTGGCACGTTTCTGTTACCGTGCGGTTCACCAACGCCAACAGCTACAGCGACGGCTACAGTTACGCCGACAGAGACGGCACCTACAGCAACTCCGAACTTAACAGCTACAGCTACAGCTACAGCTACAGCTACGGCTACGGCTACGGCACCTTCAGCGACTCCGACCTCTACGGCTGCGGCTACGGCAACGCCAACTGCAACCGCGACGCACACGCCGCGGCCTACCCCGACGCCGAGACCGGCTCCGACACCATCAGGGCGTACGGGCGAGTGCTTTTTAAATAATTCTACCTGCACGGGGCTTCCCAATATAGACAACATGACTTGCATTGATTGTCTTGTACTCCATGGCGGGCTGTCCTGGGAAGGCGGCTTTGGATGCCAGACGACGTGTCCGTGACGTTAGACTGAATCATCAAATGTGGGAACTCGTGAGCAAAACTCACGAGTTCCTTGTCTGTGACGGGTTAGCTTCACCGGCACTCCGACGAACGCTCCGGGTAGCAGGACACCGTCGAGCTTTGCGAATCAGTGGCACTGCCAGGGCCGCCGCTACCGCAACTCCCACAAGCACGCATACGTCTACACCCGGACCCAAGTGGCAGATTTGATCCGGCACCGAGACCACATCCAACGGCAGCGCCCTCGCCCGACACCGTAGCACCGTTTGGATCGAAGCCGCCACCTCAGGCACCAGCATGCCAGTTCGCACCTTGGAGAGAGACGCCAACAGACCGTTTACCCAGCGTCTGTTTTAACGCTGGAACTGCTGAAACTCTTCAACGCTGTTAAAAAAGCTTGACTGATGCAGGTCGAGCCTATTACAAGGGGCAGTGTTCCGGGTTTTAAGCTTTCCTGAAACAAAGTATCATTGGGCGTCTGGCGGTTCCGCAGGGGATAGCCGTTTCGACACCTGAAGAATGCACGTCTGTAAACCAAATCTAATACAATGAAAAACAGATTTCTTACTCCACTGAGATTTAGCCGCCGCTCCGATCGTGAATCTTCTCGAAGTAGCGTTGGCGAAGCCGGATTTTTCAATCCTCGCGCGCTGCTCGGCTTAACCGTGTGTTTCGCTGGTCTGGCGCTTGCCATATTTGCGGCGAAAGAGAGTACGGTACACCGTGTGTCGCAGCCCGCTCGGTACATGCCTGTACCCGGCAACGACCTACAGGGCGAAGCTGCGCGTCTGGCCGAGTTGGAACAGTACTGGCAGGACCGCTTGACGTATCCTACCGGCCGGTTCGACCCAGCATGGGTGCGTGCTGCCGCTGCGCAACACGCGCGAATGGCCAGCGGCATCCCGGTCGGAACTCACCAAAAACTTAGCCGGGCCAATCCCTTGGCGCTTACCGCGACAAGTTTCACAGCACTCGGCCCGCAACCGGAACGGATGACCGGCTGCTCGGGTTGCTTTGACTATACGACCACCGAGGGTCGGGTTAACACCATTGCGGTCGATCCCACCACGACAGTCAACGGCAGCATTGTCGCCTATTCCGGTGCGGTTGGCGGCGGTGTATGGAAAACAACGAATTGCTGCAGTAGCACGACTACGTGGACGGCAGTCACTGATGACCCGCTTATTTCCACCATAGCCATTGATACCATTGTGATTGATCCGAGCGATCATAACACCGTTTACGCAGGCACAGGTGATTTGAACTTCGGTTCTTTTTCCATGGGTAGCCAGGGTATTCTAAAGTCAACTGATGCAGGTGCGACATGGACGCTGCTGGGCGCAGATGTGTTCGGCATGATTTATAACGAGCCTCCGGGTGAGTTCCCACAATACAACGCAGTCGGTAAAGTGCGCGTCGATCCTAATGACAGCAATAACGTCGTAGCCGGAACGAAGCAGGGTCTATACTTTTCGTATGACGGCGGCACGACCTGGGCCGGCCCGTGCTTGACCAATAACTTCAGCACGCAACGGCAGGATGTTACGGGCCTCGAGCTAAGCGATCTGGGTGGCGGCAATACTCGGATTATCGCCGCGATCGGTACACGCGGGTTCCCGACATATGTGCAGTATGATCTGGGAAAGAATGGAGCAACGGCATCTACAGCGCCACGATGGGATCGAGTGGCTGCCCTAGCTTCACCTCAATCGCCAGTAATGCTAATGGGTTTATCTTCGGTAATCAGGTGCCCGGTAGCCCGTACTCGACAGGTGCGCCCATGAACGCCGGCAGCGGCACACCTTGCGACTATCCCATTGTTGGCGGGACCGGAACTTGTGATAGCAGCACCGACCAGCTCGGACGCATCGACATCGCAGTTGCGCCGAGTAATCCCAACTACATCTACGCGCAGGCGCAATCCATCGTTTGGAATAGTAACGGCGGTTGCGGCAGTACCAACGGTTGCCAGCTTGGTGCCTGGGCTACCACAGATGGAGGCACGAACTGGACTTATATGGAAGGCTCTCAAGGTGGCTCGCTCAGTGACTGTGGCTTCGATTATCCGCAAAACTGGTACGATCAAGGAATCGCGGTGGACCCGAACAACCCCGACCGCGTTTTCTTTGATACCTTTGACGTGTGGTTTGCAACGCGCACGGGAACTGTTTGGAACGATATTACCTGCGGTTATTCCGGAGCGAACCCACGTCCCGTGCACGTGGACCAGCATGCGCTCGCGTTTTTGCCAGGTTCGTCCAGCATTTTGGCAATTGGGAATGATGGCGGCGTCCACGGAACTACAAACGCCGATGTTGTAACGCAGACCACCGATCCGACCTGGTTTAACATGGATACGGACATCAACACGATCGAGTTCTACTCCGGCGACATCAGCGGTAACTTTGCTAATGCTGCTTCGCCGCAAGCAAGTGGTGGCGCGCAGGACAACGGCTCGTCGTCAGTGACTTTCAATGGCGCACCCACCGGCCCTGTCCAATGGCAGCTAGGAATAGGCGGTGATGGTTTTTACTCGCGGATCGATCCCGTAGGCACAGGATCAAGTCTCCGTTTTTTCCAAAGCAACAATGGAGGAGCAATGAGCCGTTGCGTTAGTAATTGCACTAATCCGGGTGCCCC
>QHPE01000116.1 GCA_003218945.1 Verrucomicrobiota bacterium
AAGCCCGCTCCAAATTTACTTGGCTGTTCGGCCGCAAGTCTCTGAGATTGGTGCGAGCGAGAGTTTCCTCCAGCAGATCGAAGGTCAGCCGGTCACCGCGGCGTGAAGTAAGCGTCAGGCAGCAGCCATTGACGGCGATGCTCTGTCCCGCTCGCACCTGTTTGGCGGTACCCGGAGCGGCAATTTCTAGTTGCACACCGTGCTCGGTCGCACGCGCTGCCACAACTTTGCCGATATCTTCAATTAATCCCGTAAACATGGATCTCGTCTGGGGCAGTTTATTAAATCATTGCACCATTACATCGGACCTACGATTCAATGACTTCACTCAACCGAGGCAAGTTGAGCGTTGAGCCTTGAAACTTGGACGTTAGCTTACGTGCTATTGCAGTCACGGCCATAAGATCAGGTGTATGGACCTGAAGGAAACGATATGACAGCCCGCTTGAAACATATTCACCTCACGATTTTTCAGAGGTTTTTCCGCACTGAAACCGTTGGTGGACTGGTTTTGCTAGTGTTCGGGCTTGCGGCGCTGGCCGTTGCGAATTCGCCGCTGGCCGAAACCTATGACCATGTTTGGGAAATGCCGCTGAAGCTGGGCATCGTTAATCACCAACTGTCGCTGAGTCTGCATGAATGGATTAACGACGGACTGATAGCTGTGTTTTTTCTTCTCGTCGGACTCGAAATCAAACGAGAACTGCTGGCGGGCGAGTTGTGCTCGGTGCGGCAGGCCACGCTTCCAATCGCGTGCGCAATTGGCGGAATGGTTGTGCCCTCCGCGATTTACTTGTTTTTCAATTTCCGCGGGATGGGTTCCCATGGCTGGGGCATCCCGATGGCGACCGACATCGCTTTTGCCCTGGGCGCGCTCAATTTAATTGCCCCCAATGCCCCAATCGGGGCGAAAGTGCTGCTCACCGCGCTGGCAATCGTGGATGATATGGGAGCGGTGCTGGTAATCGCGTTATTTTATTCCGAAGCAATTGCGTGGACCGCGCTTGCCGGAGCTGCGGTGACGTTACTTGTGCTGATCGGATTCAACCTGGCTGGTGTTCGCCATCTGTGGGCGTACTTATTGGCCGGAGTGGTGCTTTGGTTGTTTGTTCATGCCTCTGGGGTGCATGCTACGATTGCAGGTGTCGCGCTTGCATTCACTATTCCCACGAATACGCGAATCAACGCCGTAGAATTTTCCCGTGAAGCGCGCTCGCTGCTGGGCGACTTCGACCGGAGGGAAACGGGGGACTTTCTGGTTTTGACGAGCAAAGGACAACAGGAAGCATTGTTTTCTCTTGAGCGCGCGAGCGAAGGTGTGACCGCACCCGTCCTTCGGCTCGAACGAGCGCTGCACAATTTCTCTGCGTTTGTGGTGATGCCGCTCTTCGCGTTCGCGAATGCCGGCGTCAAAATTGATTTGTCGATGCAGCATTTAGAGATCGGCCTCGGCGTGTTGGTAGGACTGGTTTTCGGTAAACCGCTCGGAATTATGGCAGCCGCGCTGGTCGCCGTTAAGATGGGGATTGCAAGGCTTCCTATGGGTGTGAGCTGGAGATCTTTACTAGGCTATGGGTGCCTCGCCGGGATCGGCTTCACGATGTCCCTCTTTATTGCCATGCTTGCCTTCGCTGACAGCCCTTTAGTTGACACAGCCAAGCGAGGCATTGTCGTTGGTTCCCTGCTTGCTGGAGTTGCCGGCGCGGTACTGCTGAAGATAAGCCCCGTTTTGCGCGATGATCAGTAGTTCGCAAGAATCTCGTGCCGCTCGCGAGCGAGACGCGCCACGTGCTACGGGCTCCCAAACCGCGCACGCGGCAATAGTTTGCGCTGTTCTTTTTTTCTCCGGCATTGGGGCGCTGATTTTTGAAACGCTGTGGTTGCGGGTGAGCGGGTTGGCATTTGGCAACTCTGTCTGGGCTGCGGCGCTGATTCTCTCGAGTTTCATGGCAGGCCTGGCGTTTGGAAACGCGATCGCTGCAGCATCAACAATTCGGCGATGGCGGCCGCTCCATTTCTATGCTGTGCTGGAAGTGCTCGTCGGATTGTTTGGCTGCATAATTGTTTTTGTTCTACCGGCGCTCGGCGATGCATTGCGGCCGCTGTGGCAAACGCTCTGGAACTATCAACCGGCGTTGTTAGGGCTGCGGTTCGTGGTCTCGTTTTTGATTTTGCTGGTGCCAACGACCGCCATGGGCTTGACGCTACCGGTCATTATCGAGGACCCGCTTCTGCGGCAGACGGCGTTTGGCCGCGCGATCGGTTTTCTTTACGGCTCAAATACATTGGGCGCGATGGCTGGCGCAGTACTTGGTGAAGCTTATCTAATTCGAGCCTTCGGCCTTTATGGCACCAGTCTGGCGGCGAGCATAGCAGTTTGGATTGCTGCAATCATCGCGCTGCTGTTAGCCGAAACAGGGCCAGTTTCTGCACCGCCCCAACGTTGGACTGAACAGCGCCCCTCACTATTTTTCCCATTGCGCTTTGACGCGGGTTATCGGCCGCCATGGCGTTTGCTTTTGGTTAGCTTTGGTACAGGCCTGATTTTTCTTGCGCTGGAAGTGATTTGGTTCCGATTTCTGCGGTTATATGTCGCATCTTCGCCGACTGCTTTTTCAATCATGCTCGCGGTTGTGTTGGCTGGAATCGGTCTTGGAGCGCTGGTGGGCGGCGCGACTCATCGGTTCTGCACTCGATTATCGAATCAGTTCCTTCCAGCGCTGTTGCTGGGAACAACAATTTTCGTTGCTCTGTCGTACTTGCTTTTTCCCGGTGAATTTATTCCGGCGCCTACTGGCGTGTTTGATCTCCGCTGGTGGCAGATCGCGCTGATGTCCCTCGCGTTGATGTTTCCGGTCGCCGTCCTATCGGGAATCCTGTTTCCGTTAATTGCGGCACAGGTTCAGACGAGCGTAGGCGACCGAATGAACAGCACAGGAATCACGACGCTGTTTAATACGGCAGGTGCAGCGGTCGGTCCTCTTCTTGCAAGTTTTATCGTGTTACCGACGCTCGGATATCAATCGAGTCTCATTTGCTGCGCTGCCGGGTACGCTTTGCTGAGCATTCTGGTGACCGAACGCGCGAGCTGGTCAGTGCGCAAACCAGCGGGCATAGTGTTCATTGCGCTTTGGACGGTAGTGGTCGTGGGTTTCCTTTTTTTCCCGTATCGACGCGCCGAAGCGCACTTCGAACACGCGAGTCGTCCTTATGAAAGGGACGATCAGGGTCATGTGTTAGCGCACGTGGTGAAACGGGTCGAGGGAACGTCGGACACATGGCAGTTGCTGCGGCGCGATTTGTTTGGCGGGCCGTACTACTATCGCTTATTGACCGACGCATTCTCGATGTCGGCCACAAGTCCGCGCAACCAACGGTACATGCGATTGTTTGCGTATTTGCCGCTGGCCTTTCATCCGGCAGCGAAAGATGTGCTGCTTCTTTGTTACGGATGCGGCGTAACGGCAGACGCGTTTACTCGCAAATCGACTGTGGAACGAATCGATGTGGCAGACATCTCAAAGGAAGTGTTTGCGCTGGCCGATTTCTATTCGGGGATTAATTACTCCAATCCACTGCGCGACCCCCGCGTGCACCCGATCGTCCAGGATGGGCGCTTCTTTTTGCAGGCGAGCCCGCGGCAATACGACATCATTTCGGGAGAGCCGCCCCCGCCGAAAATGGCAGGAGCAGTCAATCTTTACACGCAGGAGTTTTTTTCCCTGATGCGAAGCCGCTTGAAACAAGGTGGGATTGCGAGCTTCTGGCTTCCGATCAACCAACTGAAACTTGAGGAAACAAAAGCGATCCTGGGCGCTTTTCACAACGCATTTTCAAACGCGTCGGTTTGGGGCAGCGCCGACCAGGACTGGATCATGATGGGCATTAACGGTCCGGGCCGCAGAGTGACCGAAGATGAGCTTCGGCAGTTGTGGAATTCTCCAGCGACAGGCGCGGACTTGCGGCGGATTGGAATCGAGGTCCCGCAGCAATTAGGCGCGCTGTTTTTGATGGACGGCGAGGACATTGATCGGATCACGCATAACGTTGCGCCACTCACTGACGTGCATCCCAAACGCCTAACGGATCAGCTGTGGGATGATGCAGCAAATCACCGGTTCGCATTAACGTACCTCGCGGTGCCTGCGGCGGTTCGGCGGTTTGTTCAGTCGCCGCTGATTCACCAAATCTGGCCCGAGACATTTAGTCCGGCGGCGGCTGAAGTAGAGTCATTCTTTATCCTTCGGCAATCGCGATACCTCTCTGACACCATTGGGAGCAATAAGCTGGCTGAGCTCGACCTTTATCTGCGCCATTCCAGGTTGCGGATTCCGGTCCTGGAAGTGTTGGGCAGCGACGCGCTTCGCGTTTCAATTGCGGAGCGAGTGGCGAGGAAATCGCCAACCCCGCCACCGGAAATCATGCCGGACTTGATAGCAGGCGCGTTGGCGCAGCGGAATTTCGCCGAGGCGATTCGGCTCCTGGAGAGCGAGAAAGATCGCGGCGCGTTCGGTGTTCGTGAAACCTTTCTGCTTACGTATCTCTACTGCCTGAATGGCAATGTTGACAAAGCCGAGGCGCTCGCAGCTGCTAATTCAGCATTGATCAATAGAGATTCGTCGGCCGATTGGCTATGGAAAAAATTGGAGACGGATTTCGGGTTTCATCCGCCCGCTGATTAAGGTGAATCATGTCCGGACCGCGCGATCGTTTCCGAGCGTTACACGCTATGCGAAGGCAGTTGGAATTTGTAATCAGTTGTGGGTTTTGAAGGCGTGGCGATGATCGCGCTGCTGAAGTGAGAACCGACGTCTAATGCGCCGACACGCGCTGTTTATTGGAGTACTCGTCCTTATCGCGGCGGCGCGGTTTGCGATCCTATTGACGTCTCAAACCCATGTCCATAGCGACGAGGCGATCATCGGTCTGATGGGCAAACACATTCTGGAGGGACGCTATTTTCCATTTTACATGTACGGTCAGCCGTACAATGCGGGCGCGGCTTGGGAAGCTTATTTCGCTGCGATTGCATTCGCATTATTCGGCGTCAGCGCCATTGCCCTAAAAGGCTGCGTCGTCGTACTATCGTTAGTCGGCCTTTTTCTGTTTTATCGGATGTGCCTGGCGCTTTATGAGCAGCGCGCGGCTGTTTTGGCGACGATTGTCTTTGCCCTCACTCCTTCGCTCCTCAAATGGCACTTTCAGGTGAGGGGTTATTCCTGGTATTTCCTTTCGATCCCAGTGCTGACGCTTCTGTTTTTGTCGATTGAATCGACCCCGAATCGGCGGTGGCCGCGATTTTTCTTGTTCGGAATTGTTTCGGGTTTAAGCATCTGGAGCCTAGAACTGGGCATCACATTTGATATTGCCCTCTGGATCCTCCTTCTGCTGCGCCGGGACTTATCGCTGAAGAATGCACTGGTCGCGGTTGCCGGATTTCTTCTTGGCTACGCACCCGCGATTACGTTCAATCTCACACATCACTCTGCCAACTGGAAAGCTGTCTTCGCGAAAACCGGCGGTGGCGGATTGGCTCTGTTCTTCCGGTCCGGGGCGCTGTCTCAAATCATTCTGACTGAAATGCCGAAGTTCTTCGGCCCTGATACCGTACTGTGGTATTACCCAGAGAAACCTGCTTCGGGCTTTATCTTTTACACGATTGCGATCTTGGCTGTGGGCGTTGCGGCTTCGCCGTTTATTCGGTCGCCGTTGAAAATCTTGGCGGCGATTCGCGGCGGGTTCGTGGACGGCGACGAACAACGGGATCTACTATTGCTACTGCTCATCCTGGCGTGTTTCGTTCCGTACGTCACAGCGCCGCTTCGTGTCCCTGGATATTTTTTGGCCGGTTGCTTCTTTTTTGCGGCGCTCAATGGCCGGCTGCTGGAACGTTGCTTCACGTCTTCCAAATTGGTCGTTCGTCTGGGCGGAGTCGGGACCTTCGCCGCGGCAGTTATCACGGCCACGGCAGTGATCATTGACACCGCGCGCCACAACGAAATCGAAACATTAACGCTCTGCGATAGCAGCGAGGGCTACTGCATGACGCAGATTGCCGGGAGAGATCTGGAGCGCGTGGAAAACCATCTGCGCGAAGCTCAAATGGCAGGTGTCTGGGCGACCGTTTCTTTCGTCTATCCGTTGCTGTTCGAATGCGGTGAATCGTTTGCCGTCTCCGATACGATCTTTGGCTACCAGCACCGGGTTTACCCGGCGGCAATCCCGTGGCGGGAACCGGATCCTGAGGGATACTTTGCTATTGTCCTTGAGAACGATTCGCCTTTTCGAGCGCCCTTGGAAGCGCGCTTTCTGCAAGTGACAGGCGCCGCGCCCGCGATCAACGAATATGGCAAGCTCGCAATACTCGAAAAGAAAGCTCAATAGGACCGGTCCGAATCACAATGCGAGATGAGCGAAAGTTGATTCTGTTGTTTTGCGCCGTTGCCGCAGTTCGGGTTTTCATATTTTCGGCGGCGTTTCCGTTTTTCAACAACGTCGATGAACAGGCGCACATTGATCTGGTGATGAAGTACGCACGTGGCCAGGTGCCTCGCGAGCTGGGGCATTACTCAGC
>QHPE01000117.1 GCA_003218945.1 Verrucomicrobiota bacterium
GGGCGCCGCTTGCTCGTCATATCGGCGAGACGCACGTCAAAGTGTTCCGCTACGCGCCGCTGAATTTGTTCGATCGTGATCGATTGCCGCCCTTCTTCTTGCAGAATGTCCTTTAGCAAATGCTCCACCGTTTCCTTGGTCAGTTCCCTTCCGCTGAGTGATGCAAAGGAAGCAACACGCATGAGCGCGCCCTCTAGACGACGCACGTTTGTCCGGATACGGGTGGCGAGGAATTGAAAAACGTCTTCATGCAATTTTATCTGCATCGTGTCGGCCTTTTTTCGCAGGATCGCGTGGCGCGTCTCGATATCGGGCGGCTGCAGCTCGGCGGTCAGGCCCCATTCAAACCGCGATACGAGCCGGTGCTCCAGGTTCGCTATTTCTGAGGCGGGCCGGTCGCTGGAGAGCACGATCTGTTTATGCCCATCAAAAAGAGTGTTGAAAGTGTGAAAGAATTCCTCCTGCGATCGCTCCTTGCCTCCGAGAAATTGGATGTCGTCAATCAGGAGAACATCAGCCTGGCGATAACGCTTCCGGAATTTGACGAGATTACTGTGTTGGATCGCGTCGATGAATTCGTTGATGAACAGCTCACTCGAGACGTAGATCACCTTCACGTTTCTTCTTTTCGCCCACACATATTGTCCGATGGCTTGCATCAGATGGGTTTTGCCCAGGCCAACGCCGCCGTAAATGAACAGCGGATTGTACGTGCGCGCCGGCGCTTGCGCGACGGCAAGACTGGCTGCGTGCGCGATTTCATTGTTCGGGCCGACGACGAAGGATTCGAACGTGTTTCGCGGATTGAGTCCCGGAACGGTCGTCGCAGGCCGTGCGTCCATTTGCGTCGGCAACGTTTGCTTTATTGTGGTTGAATCGTCCGCAGATGTTTGCGTGCCGGCCGCCGACGGAGCGCAAAATCTCACCGAGCGGGTACTGCCAAAAGTCGCGATGATGGCACTCTGCAAGGCCGGCATGTAATTACTCTCGATCCAAAGCTGGTAGATGTTGTTTGGAACAGTAAGCGTGATGGATTTGTCCTTCGCATCGACCAGCTCAACATTGGAAAACCAGCGCTTGAAACTGTCCGCGCTAATCTCTGGCTTGAGCGCAGCCGACAATCGCTGCCATAGCTGCGCGCATTTCTTGTCCATACGAAAGTTGTTAACAGTGTTACACAAATGCCACACTGGCCGGGGCCAGGGGAGATCGCACGCCGTAAACGCGCGAGAATCGTGGTGTTCCCGAAGGCGGTTTCGTGGTGTAAAGCTGAAAAAATTTGCCAAAAGCGCGTAAATACGAGGCAAAACGGCCCGACGCGTCATTCATTGCGTTTCGGTCGCCAATCTCGCGCGCCTGCGCACTCAATCGTTGCATCGAGCAGCTTTCTAGGTTGTGCATTCTCACGGCTGGATGTTTCTCAGAAATGTTCACAACTTATTCACATGCGCTTTGCGGCTGCCCTCGCCAGCGGGCTTGAGATTAGGAATCCGTTGCGAAACCGACAAGAAAAAAATCAATTTTATTTTCAATTGCGGTGAAAAAATTTTCTTGACTGAAAAAAGAGAACGCGCGTGTCCCACGAAAGAAAACAAACAGTGTGTTTCGAGAAAATTTTCGCGCGAGCCGAACCGCAATCCATTCGGAGTCCCGACACGAACTGATTTAGCTGCTCGATTCTGTGTGCCATCTCCGAGTTGACCGAAGTGGCCTGTGCGCGCAATGTCCCGCTTCTGTAGAGCGGAGGGAAACGCTCGGCAAATTGCAGATGCAGCGAACTGATACCCATATCACGGGGCGACTTTCTTTGTGCATCGCCCGTTGGAACCGGCCGATAATCCGCCAAATCGTTTTGGCGGTGCTGCTAGCCTGTTTTCTTTCTGCGCAACAGGCGGGGGCGGCCGATGAACTAGTGCCGCCGTTCGGGTTCCGCTGGAACGACTCAATGGCGCGCGTGGAGGCAGTGCTGCACGGCGCGAAAGCCAAGATAGCTTCGCGGGAAAAAAAGGAGAACCGGGAAGTCTGGACTGTGGAGGGACTCATTCACCCGGGACTGAAACGCACGGTGTTTACTTTTAAGGGGAGGGCGCTTGTCGCCGTAGAGCTCCAGTACGAATACCCGGACTGGACGATCGAACGTTACAACCAGCGGATGGGAGAGATTCGCAAATACTTCGACGAAAAGTATGGCATCGGAAAGCTCGTCTCGCGTTCTCGCGACCACGACACTGATGTCATTCAAACGCTGGTCGGCTACCAATGGATGGTCGGCACAACGATGCTGGAGCTTTTTTATTTCTCGGCCCAACACGACAATCTCGTTTATCGAACGATCAGCGTCGATTATAAAACGTTGTAGCGTTCGGAAGGGTTGTGTAGCAAACGCGAGATCTCCGTCGAGGGTTATCGAGGCGGGATTAACCCTTCGTACGTTTCTGCGACAATGTGATCAACGACTGCTTTCATGTCCTGAGCGTGTTCCCACGCAGCCAATTGCCGGTCTGCGCCGGTGCCTTCGCGGATGATCCGCTCGATGTGAGCCATCTCTTTCTCGCTACCGAGTTCTTGTACCTCAGTCGACACAAATTCGAGGAGCTCGTGTAAAAGACTTCGTTCGTCCACTTCGGCTTCTCTGCCGAAGTCTATTAGTTTCCCATCAATGCCGTAGCGCGCCGCGCGCCAGCGGTTCTCATCCAGAAGACGACGTCGATAAATGCGGAAAGTGATGTTTTGGTGAAGCAGCTTGTGCAATTTCGCGATCACGGCCTGAATAAGCGCCGCGATTGCGAGCGTGTCGTCCACGCGCGATTGCGCATCACACACGCGCACTTCCAGCGTGTCGAAGAACGGATGCAACCGGATGTCCCACCAGATTTTTTTGGCGTTATCGATACAACCGGTTTTCACCAGCAGCTTGCAATAATCTTCATATTCCGACAGCGATTCGAATGAATCTGGAATGCCGGTGCGCGGAAAACGCTCAAACACCTTCAGGCGATAACCTTTCAGCCCCGTATTTTGCCCAACCCAGAACGGCGAATTGACCGACAACGCATAAATGTGCGGCAGGAAATATCGGGCTTGATTCATCACATGAATGGCCGTTTCCCGATTGGGAATCCCGACGTGCACGTGCAATCCAAAAATCAAATTCGCACGGGCGAGTGATTGCATGTCCTTGAGAATTTCCTGGTAGCGCTCGCCTTCGGTGATGAGCTGATCGCGCCAGTGCGAGAACGGATGGGTTCCCATCGAAGCGATTTTTAATCCGCTGCGCCCTGCCAGTTCGGCTAGTTTCGTGCGCAGTGCGGCGACGTGATCTCGCGCGCAACCAATGGAATCGCAAATTTCGGTGCCAAGCTCAACTACCGACTGGTGCATCTCTGGCTTGATCTGCTCCTTGAGCATGATCTTTCCGCCTTCGAGAATTTCGTGAATATGCGAACGCAACTCACGCGTTTCCGGATCGATGATCGCGAATTCTTCCTCGATTCCCAGAGTGAAGACGTGCTCTTTCATCAACAACGGGAGAATACTTTCGCAGATTTCGCAGATTTACACAGATTATTTCTGGTAGGTAGGGCGGGCAATCCCTTGCGCGCCGAATCGGCTCGCACAGGAGTGGCGACCCCTACCAGGCTAAGTGCGAAATGGTTGGCCCGACGCAGCTCCGCGCCAATCACTATGTCAGTTCGCCTAACGAACGATGCGTCACCGCGGATTGCAGGAACTTCCCCCAGCTCAAATTGTCGCGGCTGGGGACGTGCTCGCGTGCTTTGCGAATGGCCATTTCCGAAATGGCGTCCACGACCCACTCAAAATTTGCCTCACCGATCCACGCGGCTTCGCAATCGGGCGCGGGATTACAGAAATCGATGGCGACAGGCGCGCCGTCGCGCACGGCAAACTCCACTGTGTTCAGATCATAACCGAGAAATTGATTCAGCCCAAGCACTCCCTCTTCGACTTTTTGCAAAACCTCTTTCGGCGCGTGCCACTCCGTTTGGTAGCGCAAATGAAACGGGTTCCGCGGCTCGTACGGCATGATTCGGACGTGGCGCTGATCGATCGAATAGCAGCGGAAATACATGTCGAATTTGATTTCCTCCTGCAGCATCATCACCAGCTGTTCGGTGTCATTGTAAGCGCGGAAGAATTCCTCGCGGTTATGCAACCGGTAAACGTTCTTCCACCCGCCGCCGCTGAACGGTTTGAAGAATGCCGGCCAGCCGACGTAATTGAAAATCGCTTCCCAATCGAGCGGGTAACCGAGGTTGCGAAATGATTTTTCGTTCGTGTCCGGCGGCAGCCCATGTGACGGGAGCAACACCGTGCGTGGAACTGCCACGCCTATCTTGGTCGCCAGCGCGTTATTGAAAAACTTGTCGTCAGCGCTCCACCAGAACGGATTATTTACCACAGCGGTGCCGGTTAACGCGGCGTTCTTGAGGTAGGCGCGATAAAATGGCACGTCCTGCGAGATGCGGTCGATTACCACATCGTAACCGCACGGTTCCCCCTGCATCACTTTGTCGATCCTGACGAACTCCGCGACAATGTCTTTGCCGCCGGTTTTCTGATTGACCCGCTCGACAAACGCCGGCGGAAAACTGTGTTCCTGTCCAAAAAGTATTCCGATCTTTTTCATAATCGATGGCCTGTCATTTCGAGCGAAGCCGGAGGGAAAGTCGAGAAATCTCTGGACCTTTTACACCTCAGCAATTCCGCATTCCGGGAGACCTCGCTCGGAGGCCATCGAGTTGCCGAATCTGGTTAACCCCAGTCTTCCCGGGCGCTCCGCAAGACCCGCAATGAAGCCGTTTTAACGGTTTTGTCCAGAGAGAGGCGTTTGAATCGATCCGTTCGGCTAATAAGATACGGCATGGTAAAAAAACTACTGCACACCCGCTATCGCGTACACGATTTGGAGAAGACCATTTCCTTCTACAAGGACGTTCTCGGTCTCCAGGAGGTTCGCCGCCACACTTCGGGGCGCGGCTCGCAACTCGTTTTTCTGAAAGCGCCGGGCAGCGACGAAGAAATTGAGCTTTGCAAATTTGACGAGAGCGGACCGATCGTCGTCGGTCCAGACCTGACGCACCTTGCTTTTGAAGTAGAAGATTTGGACAAGTTCGCGAAGCATGCTGCCTCAAAGGGTTATCCGTTGTCGGATGGGCCACATTCAACTAACGGCGGTAGAATCGCCTTTATCGACGCACCGGAAGGGTATGAGGTGGAGCTGATCGAGCGGGTAGGCAAATAACATTGCGTATCCCGCTGCAGCGTCTGGATGCGACACTTTTCAGAACGAACATACAATGCACGGCATTGAGGACGATAACAGATCTGCGGCGCAGGCACTTGCGCGGGTAAAAATTTTGCCTCTAATTTTCCGTCCATGATTTGGCGCAACCGAATTTGGCTCCTTTGCGCATTGATCTTGAGCTCAGTGCTGAGCGCGCGGGCACAGGACACGGTTAATTCTGATCTGGTCCGGCCCAGCGGAGTCAATGGGCCCGTTCGCAAGGCAAAGGCCGTAACGGAAAAAAGTGCGGACGACGACACCGAATCTGACGCTCCGAAAGCGAAGAAATCCAAATCGACTCATGCTCGGTCACACCGGGCTCGCGCAAAATCGAAAGAAGAGCCAGACACAATCCCTGCGCCTACCGAGTTTACGCCTGAGGGGATACCGAAGACCAGCGCGGCTTCAGT
>QHPE01000170.1 GCA_003218945.1 Verrucomicrobiota bacterium
GCGTGAACAGAGCGAGCACAATTGTGCCGACGATCACCGCCAAAAACACAATCATGATTGGTTCCAGCATTGATGTGAGCGCGGCCACAGCATTATCGACCTCGTCATCATAAACCTCGGCAATCTTTAGTAGCATTTCCGGGAGTTTGCCCGTCTCTTCGCCGACATCGACCATGCTAACGACCATTGGCGGAAAAGTCTTGCTGGCCTCCATCGGTTGGACAATTGACTCGCCTTCTTTCACGCTGTCGTGCACTCGCGCAATGGCGCGCGCGACGGCAGAATTGCCTGCAGTTTCGCGGGTGATATTCAATGCCTGTAATATCGGAACACCGCTCGTCACAAGTGTTCCCAATGTGCGCGCAAACCGAGAGATTGCTGTTTTGCGATTCAAGTTGCCAAAGAGCGGCATGCGCAGTTTGAACGTATCAATCGCGAGTCGCCCGCCACGGGTGCGGCCGATGAAGTTGTAAAGCATGACACCAGCCACAACCGCTGCCAGCAAAACCAGGCCATGGTTTTGCATGAAACCGCTAACGCCGAGAACGAACTGTGTTACGGGCGGCAGCGGTTTGTCACCGAGCAGATCATGAAAAATTACTTCAAACCGTGGCACGATGAACACCAGCAGGAAACACAGGATTCCGATGGCCATGGTCATCACGATGATCGGATAGACCATTGCCGAGAGGACCTTGTTCTTAATCTTCGCGGCTTTCTCTTGAAATTCCGAAAGCCTGTTAAGCACCAACTCGAGCACACCGCCGACTTCCCCGGCTTTTACCATGTTAACGTAGAGATTGTTAAAAACTCGCGGATGCAGCGACAACGCGTCGGAAAACGTGCTGCCACTCTGCACCGAGTCGGCGAGTGCGTTGATGGTTTTTTTCAGCACCTTGTCGCGCTCCTGCTTTGCTAAAACGTTTAAGCTTCTCAGCAATGGCAACCCCGAATCGATTAGCGTCGCCAGCTGACGAGTAAAGATCATCAGGAGTTTTGACTTAACTTTTTTGCGCTCGAAAAGAGCAATGCTTTTTTTCGCTCGCGGTTTCGTTAGGCGCACGGTCGTCATCGCGTGCCGGCGCGCCTCCTTGCCGTCGGCGCTGCTCGTAGCTTCCTGAATGACGCTGGTGGGAAAGTAACCGTCCTGGCGCAACTGGCTTATTGCTGCGTTGCTTGAAGCAGCCTCAAGCAACCCCGAGGATTCCTGTCCCCGGGCATCAAGAGCTACGTAGTTGAACCGTGGCATTGGGGGGCTGATGCGGGGCTAGTGTAGATGGTTCCCAGGAGCATGTCGAGCGTCCATCGAATGGCCAATGCCGAATGTCGAAGGAAGTCCAAATGAGCAAATGATGAACGGGTTCGCTGAGGACTTCTGTCGTTTGTGCTTCGGTATTCGTCATTTCTTCATGTATATCTCAGCACTTCTTCAATCGTTGTGTCGCCTGCGAAAATGCTACGCAAGCCGTCCTGGCGGAGTGTGATCATTCCGAGCTCGATCGCTTTTTGCTTTATGGTGACGGTCGGCGCGCGTTCGTTGATTAATTCACGGATCGGATCAGTAATCTTCAGAAGCTCATAAATTCCTTTTCGTCCTTTGTAACCGGTGTTGTTACAAGCGTCGCACCCTTTGCCGTAAAAGAATTGTTTCTCGCCGAGATCGTGCCGCGAGATGCCGAGTTCTGCCAGCAAGGTGTCGTTCGGCCGGTAAGGGGCACAGCAGTGAGCACAGATGCTGCGCAGCAACCGCTGCCCAAGGACGGCCTCCAAAGTGGACGAAATAAGGAATGGTTCCGCGCCCATGTCGATCAAACGCGTGATCGCGCCCGGCGCATCATTGGTGTGGAGCGTAGTAAAAACCAAGTGGCCCGTGAGCGACGCCTGAATGGCAATTTGCGCCGTCTCCAGATCACGCGTTTCTCCAATCATGATGCGATCCGGATCCTGCCGCAGGAAGTGGCGCAAAATTCGAGCAAAGGTCAGGCCGATGCCTTCATTCACCGGCACCTGCACGATTCCCTCCAGATCGTACTCAACGGGCTCCTCGGCAGTGATCAGCTTCGAATCAATCGTGTTGATCTTGCGCAAACAGGAGTAAAGCGTCGTCGTCTTTCCGGACCCCGTCGGCCCTGTGGCGATAAAAATTCCGTTCGGACGCTCGATCATTTCCAACAGGAAATTGTAGATGTAATCAGGCATGCCCAACGCTTCGAGATCCAGATTGACGATGCTGCGATCGAGCACGCGGAGCACCAGGCTTTCGCCAAATTGCGTAGGCAGAGTTGAAACCCGTAGATCCACATTGCGCCCGGCGATATGCTTCTGAATCCGGCCATCCTGCGGCAGCCGCCGTTCGGCGATGTTCATGTTTGCCATCACTTTCACTCGCGAAATCACCGGCAGCGCCAGATGGCGCGGCGGCGGTGACATTTCGTACAGCGCGCCGTCGACACGGTAGCGGATCTTAAATTCGTTTTCGAACGGCTCGAAGTGAATGTCGCTGGCGCGGTCCTGGATCGCCTGATAGAGGATAAGATCTACGAAACGGATGATCGGCGTCGCGTTTGCTTCTGCTGCCACCACAGCTTCGCCGTCTGTCTCGCGTAATTGCAGCGCTTCCCCGGCTTCGCCGAGTTGCTTCAACACTTCCTCCATGCTCGTCGTATCTGTGCCGTAATGCTGCTTGATTAGCTCTTCGATCTGCTCAGGCGGCGACACGACGATCTGGATGTCTTTGCCCAGCGCGAAACGCAGGTCCTCTGCCATGTGCGGGTCGAACGGATCGACCAGCGTCACCCGGAGCGACTCTTCGCTCATGTCAATCGGCAGCGCACCGTGCAACCGAGCCAGTCCGCTGGGAATGAGACGTAAAATCTCCGGCGCAATTTCGTGCTGGCTCAGGTCGATGAATTCAGTGCCGAGGCCACTGGCAATCGTTTCATAAAAGCTCGGCTCATCAATAAAGCCACCATCAATCATCGCCTGCGCGACGGTTTTGCCGTTCAACTCCACTTCGCTCAACACGTCTTCCGCCTGCGAAGGTTGCAGCACGCGTTGCTCCACAAAAAATTCGGTAAGTTGCTTTTCAGTCATTTAAACGATGTACGATTCACGATTTAACGATGTAACCGCCTCAGCTCACATCTCCAACGGTCATGGAGATGACTTCGTCGGCGGAAGTGAGACCTGCGAGCACCTTGCGCACGCCATCTTCGCGCAACGTTCGCATGCCGAGTGCGCGTGCTTTTTGCCGGAGGATAAAAGTGGAGGTGCGCTTGTTGATCATGTGGCGGACCTCATCATCGATTACAAAAATCTCGAATATTCCCATCCGGCCTTTGTAACCGATGTGACGACACAATTCGCAGCCGACCGGCTTCATCACCTGCGCGTCAGATAATTGGCCAGGCTCGATATGCAGCGCGCGCAACTCGGTGTCCGTGAGTTCGCCTGGTTGTTTGCACTTGTTACACAACCGCCGGACGAGCCTTTGCGCCGCGACTGCCCGGACCGAAGACGCAACAAGAAATGGTTGTACGCCGAGGTCGATCAAACGCGCGACCGAAGAGGGTGCATCATTAGTGTGCAGCGTGCTGAAAACAAGATGGCCGGTCAGACTCGCATTCGTTGCGATGCTCGCAGTCTCGAGATCACGAATTTCTCCCACCATGATAATGTTCGGCGCCTGGCGCAGCATGGAACGCAACGCAGCGGGAAACGTCATGCCGATTTCGCTATTCACCTGCACCTGGTTGATTCCGCTCATCTGATACTCGATCGGTTCTTCGACGGTGATGATTTTGCGGTCCGGCTTGTTGATGTAATTGAGACAGGCGTAAAGCGTGGTTGTTTTTCCCGAGCCGGTAGGTCCAGTTACAAGGAGAATCCCGTCGGGCAATCTGATCAGGCGCTCGAACGTTTCCTGGTCGTCGGAGAGAAATCCAAGCTCCGGCAAACCGAGCTTCAGACTAGACTTATCGAGGATACGCAAAACCATGCTCTCACCATGATTGGTAGGCATGGTGGAGACGCGAAGGTCGATGGGATTCTTTTTGATCCTTACCTGGATCCGGCCATCCTGCGGCAGGCGTTTCTCGGCGATGCTTATCGAACCGGTCATAATTTTGAGCCGGCTGATGATGGCTGATTGCAAGCGCTTTGGCGGCGATTGCATTTCCTGCAGCACGCCGTCGATTCGAAAGCGGACGCGGAATTTTTTGTCCATCGGTTCGAGATGGATATCGCTCGCGCCAACACGGTGCGCCTCGATCAGTAACATCGATACGAGCCGGACAATCGGCGCGTCTGCTTCATCGATCGGAAGCGCTTCCCCGCCGTCACCGAAGTCCAAACCAAGGTCGATGTCCTGACCAAGTTCTTTTTGCAGCACATCCGCCGCTTCATCGGCGGTGCCGTAGTATTTGATTAACGCTTCGCGGATTTTTTTTGGACTTGTGCAAACCAGTTCCAGCTCGCGTTGCAGCAGAAAACTGAGGCTGTCGATCGTATCGATGTCGAGTGGGTTGCCCACTGCGACTACTAGCCCGCTCTCGCCAAAAGCGACCGGGATTACTTTGAAACGCCGCGCGTCTTCGCCCCTGATTTCGTTGATGACCTGTGGCGGAATGATCATCGTGGAGATGTCGATCCAATCCATGTGCGCCTGCGCGGCGAGCGCGCGCGAGACGTCCACCTCGGATAAAGCTCCGTCATTGAATAAAACGTCGAGCACGCCAGGCTCGCCGTTCAGACGTGACCGCGCGCCATCGATTTGCTGGCGCGTGAGGAGCCCTCCCTCCTGGAGAACTCCAAGAACATAATGCTCGTTTTGTTGCATCTGGGGAGAAATGCTGTGCCCAGTCTAGCGCAAACTGGATCAATTTCCAGCATCGCGGGGAACCGCCCTGATTGCGCGGATGTATAGATGCGTCCTTGATCGCCCTTGAGTTACCAAACCCTGTGCTTACAATCGCGGGGAAGAAGCACTGAGAAAATGAAAAGATACATTCGACAAATAGCAGCGGCTCTATCGTTGGGCATCCTTGCGCTACCATCATTTACGCCGTCTGCGCAGCCGCAAAAACCACCGTGGTGGTATTATGCTTGCTTTCAAGGCTTCGTTCCGCAAGCGCCCGGCAATATACCGGACCCAGGCACTACAGGATGGGCCCAATATCAAAGCTGTTTGCAACAACAGTTAACCGTGTCGCCCCAACAGAGTGCCAGAATCCTGCCCGTTATTGCGGATGAAGGACGAAAGGTCATAGCGATCAGAAACAACAATTTGCTTTCGAACGTTCAAAAAATACAAGAGGTTAAGACCCTTCAAAAACAATCCGACCAGCAGTTGAAGGCGATTCTCTCATCTGCCCAGTACGACAAACTAAATGCCGGGCGCAAACAGGCCATCCGATGGGTCACTCAGCCAAGGCTCGGTTGGCAGTGACCTGGAAATCGTTCTGAGCGAAGCGGCCGCTCGTGCGACTTGCTTTAGCTACAGCCTGCTTGAGTTCCTCGGATTGCTTTTAGCCAGAGCAGTGCGCTAACTCAGAGTGAGCCAGCAGCCATCAGCGTGCATGCTGCTCACACACTCGTGAGACTGCAACTGGCGGTTTTACCCGGCGCCGATCAGGTAAACCAAGCCAAATGCACTTGTCGCGTCTGGCATTCGTTAGGATACCTCCCTGACAACAGGCAAGGTAATTTTTGGGGACGATGTGGTTTGTCCAGATTTCTTCACGTCCCAAACTACGACGCCGGAAACTTCACGATCTTGTTTCGCAATTCCTTCTGCGCTTTCATCTCCGCAAACGCGCGCGCCAATCCTTGCTCGACAATATCGTGAATGAGGTCCGGGACCGTCTTGCCCAATGTGTCTGCGTGCCGACGAAGTTGTCTCATTCGCTTTTGATCAATTGCATCGAGCGGAATCCGGCTGTCGCCATCGAGGAGGAACTTCACAACGTTCGGGGAGGTCTTCATGGTCGGCGTCATAACCGCTTATGTGAAAGGGCACAAGGAAATTTTTGTGCTATTTAGGCCGGGTAATATGAATCGAAACGCCAGCGCGTTGGGCAGGCTTGCGAAGGGGAAGCCGAAGAAGTACAGAGCCGCGGAGATCAGGCGACGGACCGCGCTCCTCAAGAAAGCTCGGGCTAAGCGCTGGAAAAAAGCGTTAGAAGCAAATTTGCTCTAGCGAGGCTCAAAAAGCCTTGTTCGAAATCTAAAGAAGCTTGCGCTGTGCCGATCTCAGATTCGCCGTTAACACACCCTCTTAAGAATAAGTCTAAATGCCATTTCCCGAGAGGATGTGATCGATCTGTCATACAAACCGGAGCTTCACCAGATTCTATTCTAGGAAAACAATCCGGAGCCTACGGGGCTCGAACCCGCAACCTCCGCCGTGACAGGGCGGCGCTCTAACCAATTGAGCTAAGGCTCCAGCGGAAGAAACAGAGTGTAAAGGCGCACATCTTCAGTCGCAACTGCAAGAAGCATCTGCGGCCAGAGCGCATTACATCGTGCGCCTCGCTCGTTATGTTGCGAAGCGCAGAGAACCGCCCGCCCTCTCAAATTGGCGGTGTTCAGATTGTTTCGAAAACCGCAACTGCGATAGTGGTTGAACATTTTGGGACGCGTAGAGTCGAACACCGAAAGCTTTCGCGACTCTGAACATTGCGAATGTGTGGGATCACGGTATAGTCAACTTGGTTCGGCGGATTGACCCAAACCACAATGAGCGACGAGCGCAGCGAGGGATGGCAGGGCGGGGAAGGGGAGCCGCTTCCGGAAAATCTCCTCGATTCATTCGACCAAGTCATCGCTTCATTACCGCAGGGCGATCCAATTCGACGGGATCTGTTGCAGATGCGGCCGCGGATTCTCGATCAGCAAGAGACGATGGTCGACGCGCGCCGGATGATTGAGAAACTCGAGGAAGTCATCAAAAAGGTGACTTCGCCTGCGAACCGAATCGGCACGTTTCTCGGTGCGACCTCGAAGGAGACAGCGCACATTGTTGTGGGCGGCGCCGATTATTATTGCAACGTCGATCCGCGCATTCCGCTGTCGAGATTAAAAAAAGGTACGCGTGTTCTCGTAAACGAAGCTTTTGTGATCGTCGGTGATTTAGGATTCGAGACCGCCGGGCCTATAACAAAGGTTACCGAGGTCATGGGCAAGGACCGATTGCGCGTAGGCTCGGAACATGGGTTGCATTCAATGGTGCTGCAGCGTTCCTCGGAACTTGTTCATTCCAATTTAAAGTCAGGCGACGAAGTCCGGGTTGACTCGAATTACCGCATGGCTTTGGAAATGCTCTCGAGCACGAAATCGGACGAATATTATCTCGACACGGTGCCTGAGTTGCCGTGGGAAAAAGTTGGCGGCCAGGAAGCTGCCCTGCAAGCGATCAAGGACGCGATCGAACTGCCGCTTTTGCATCCTGATCTCTTTGCAAAATTCCATCACGCCACGCCGAAGGGTTTTCTGCTTTATGGGCCGCCGGGCTGCGGCAAAACACTCATCGGCAAGGCGACTGCGTTCAATTTGACGAAGCAGCTCGGAGAAAAAAGCAGAACCGAGATGCGCGAATATTTCATGCACGTCAAAGGGCCCGAGATCCTCAATATGTGGGTGGGCGAATCGGAACGAATAGTGCGTGAGATATTTGCCACCGCTCGCGAAAAACGAAAAGAAGGTTTCATGCCGTTCCTGTTCATCGACGAAGCTGAGTCGATCCTCGGCACCCGCCGCGCGTCGCGGCATTCGAATATTCTTTCTACACTGGTGCCGATGTTCTGCTCGGAAATGGACGGAATCGATTCCCTCAACGATGTCGTGATTATTCTGGCTTCGAATCGCGCCGATTTGATCGATCCCGCAATTTTGCGTCCCGGCCGGATCGATCGAAAGATCAAGGTCGATCGTCCCGACAAGGAGGGCACGCGAGAAGTATACCGCATCTACCTGACGGACGATCTGCCATACGACGGGGTCCTTGCCAAGGAAGCTGACGGAATCGGCGCTTCGATCGAGCGGCTGATCGAACGATTTGTTGACTGGCAATTCGCGCGACGTGATGAGAACAAGTTTTTGGAAGTAACCCTGCGCAGCGGTCGCAAAGAGACGCTTTATCGCAGCGATCTTATCAGTGGCGCAATCATTGCCTCAATCGTGGAGCGCGCCAAAGGGATTGCGATTAAACGGGCCATCGGAACTCAACAGGAGGAAGGAATCCGGGAAACGGACCTGCAACTCGCCTTCAACGCGGAGTATGCGGAGAACGATATTTTCCCGGCCACGGATATCACCGAAGATTGGCTTAAGCTGATCGATTACGACCCCGAAAATGTGGTGAAGATTTCACCGGTTAGGCCAGTGTCGGATGCACGCGTGCGCACGACATCGGTGATCTAATGCGCGTGCGAACGGCGATTCCAGACTGTAAGGGAAGCTGACGGCTTCTGGCGCGTATGGCTGAACCGCCGCTTTTACCAGCAATCTGCCTGCCTTGGCAGAACTCGATTATGTATCTGGTGAACATCTGCGTGAAAGACCGGCGGCAGGGTCGTCATGACAGTAGAGTAGCTCAAAAATGAGACGCGTCTTTGGGCTGGAGACGGAGTACGGCATCACGCTATGCGGTGCAGAGAGCGTCGATGTCGTGGCTGAATCAATCGAGCTGGTCCGCCGTTACACCGATCACGGCGCGCTGATGAAATGGGATTATGACTTGGAAGATCCGCACCTTGATGCACGCGGGTTTCGCGCACGCGAATTACTCCAAGACACCGATGAATCCGCTTACTACGAGATCGACAAGCGCCGCCCTCTTAGCTTCGAGGAAATCAAGAGCGATCTCGTGCTTTCAAACGGCGCCCGGTTTTACAACGATCACGCGCACCCGGAATATTCTACGCCCGAATGCACAACCCTTGGCGAGATCGCGGCGCAGGATAAAGCTGGCGAGCGCATTCTCGCGGAATGCGCGCGGCGTCGGAACGAAAAATTGCCGCCCGGATACGAGGTTCGGCTTTACAAGAACAACAGCGATTTTGCCGGCCACAGCTATGGCTGTCATGATAATTACCTGATGCGCCGCGATGTCGCCTGGGACCGGATTGTTGCCGGCATTCTGCCGTTTCTGATCACTCGGCAGATTTTCTCAGGCGCAGGCAAAATGGGCATCGAAGGCGAAAGTAGCCAGGGCGACCCCGGGATTTACCAGATTTCACAGCGCGCTGATTTTTTCAGCGTGGTGGTGAGCATCGACACGATGAATCGCCGTCCGTTGATCAATACACGCGACGAGCCGCATGTGGACGCCAGCCGTTACCGCCGCTTTCACGTCATCCTCGGCGATTCCAACATGAGCGAATGGGCCACTGTGATGAAGCTTGGGACTACTGCGCTCGTTTTGGATCTGATCGAGCGCGGAGAAGCGCCGCAATTGGAAATTGCGCAGCCGGTGGACGCCAACAAATCCATTAGCCGCGATCAAACATGCGATTGGATCATTGAGCTGAAGGACGGCCGCAAAATTTCTGCCGTTGATGTGCAGCGGATTTACTTGCACGCCGCGCGCGAGCTGTGGCGTGATCCGCCAGACCACGAGCACGCATGGATTTTGCGCGAATGGGAAAATGTGCTGAACGATCTCGAGCGCGACCCGATGGCAACGCGAGATCGCGTCGATTGGGCAGCCAAAAAGTTCCTGCTGGAAGCGTTGCAGCAGGAAGAAAGACTTTCCTGGGGCGATCCCTGGCTGCAATCGATCGACCTGGAGTACCACAATCTCGATCTCGACCGCGGATTGTACTACGAATTGCTGCGAAAAGGCCTGATGCGTCGCGTCACCGGTGAGGAGGAAATCAAGACTGCAATTTTTAATCCGCCGGAAACCACGCGCGCGTTTTTCCGGGGTCGCGCGGTAGCGCGTTTCAATGACGAGATCTCCTCTATCCAATGGGACGAAATCGCCTTTACAAACGGCACGTATTCATGTCGCGTCGCCTTGCCCGAACCTGCCATGGACGCGCGCCTGGACGCGCTCAATCACGCCGCGCGCAACGGTAAAGATTTTCCCGAGTTCATACGCGCCATCGCACAGATCGGTTAATTTAGCCTCTGACAATCGGCAATCGAAAATCGCCTCATTCCCACTCGATCGTGCTGGGCGGCTTGCTGGAGATGTCGAAGACCACGCGGTTGACGCCCTTGACTTCGTTGGAGATGCGGTTGGAAATGCGCGCGAGCAGTTCGTAGGGGATGCGCACCCAGTCTGCAGTCATGCCGTCCCGACTTTCCACGATCCGCAGGGCGATCGTGTTTTCGTACGTTCGCTGGTCGCCCATAACGCCGACCGATTGTACTGGGAGCAGCACAGCAAATGATTGCCAGACTTTGTAATACCAATCGGCGGCTTCCATTTCGCTTTGCACAATCGTATCTGCCTCGCGGAGGATCGACAATCGCTCGGGCGTGACTTCGCCCAGAATGCGAACGGCCAGACCCGGTCCCGGGAAAGGCTGACGGTAAACAATTTCTTTCGGTAAGCCCAGCTGGAGGCCGGCCTGACGCACCTCGTCTTTGAACAATTGCCGCACAGGTTCGACCAATTCGAAATGCATCTTTTCGGGCAACCCGCCGACATTGTGATGCGTCTTGATGACTTGTGCAGGATTGCCCTCAATGGATACACTCTCGATAACGTCAGGGTAAAGCGTCCCTTGTGCCAGAAAACGGAACTTGTGATCGGCAACGGGTGATCCGTCATCCGTTTTCGCAAGATCGACAATCGCGTCTTCAAACACCCGGATGAACTCGTTCCCGATAATTTTCCTTTTTTCCTCCGGATCAGTGACGCCGCGCAATTTGGACAGAAAACGCTCCGACGCGTCCACGTATTTCAGCTTGATGTGGAAATTTTCGCCGAAAACACGCTGCACGACTTCCTCCTCTCGCGCGCGTAGCAGTCCATTGTTTACGAAGATGCAAGTGAGCTGATCGCCAATGGCTTTGTGCAGAAGCGCGGCGGTCACGGAGGAATCGACGCCGCCGCTCAAACCGAGCACCACTTTTTGATCACCGACCTGTTTCCGTACGCGGGCGCAAGCTTCTTCGATGAACGAGCCCATCGTCCAGTCCATCGCGCAGCGACAGATGTGATAGACGAAATTTTGCAGGATTTCCTTGCCGCGGGGCGTATGCACGACTTCGGGATGGAATTGCAGGCCGTAAAGTTTTCGTTTCGCATCCTCCACGGCTGCGAAATCGCAACCTTCAGTCGTTCCCGCGACGCGAAACCCTTTCGGCAATGCTGTTACTTCATCGCCATGGCTGTTCCAAACATCGAGTTGGTCGCCTAGGCCATCAAAAAGGTCTGATTGATTCGCAATGTGCAACACGCCCGCTCCGTACTCGCGCCGACCGGTGAACACGACCCCCCCGCCAAGGTGATGCGCCATCAACATGAGCCCGTAACAAATCCCCAATACCGGAATGCCTACCGAAAAAATTTCCGGATCGACTTGCGGCGCGCCTTTGTCGTAAACACTGGCCGGCCCGCCGGAAAGGATCAGGCCATTGGGTTGCATTGCCGCGATTTCGGCGGCCGATGTGTCGAACCGAACAATCTCCGAATACACCTGGCATTCCCGGATCCGTCGCGCAATGACCTGCGTGTACTGCGAGCCGAAATCGAGGATGAGAATTCTGGAATGCTTGGGAGGTTCTGACGTCTTCACACACTACGGATGAGTTTGCGGGACACCGTGTTCCGCTGCTGGATCGTCGGGACCTCGTTCCAGCGGCCCAAGCGTTCCCTGACCGGTGACACCGCGCTGCAATTGCTGTTGCACTTCCTGCGTGGAGCGTTGCTCGAGCGGGTCTGCGCAGCCGCTCAAGGCCAGCCATACGATCGCGAGCGGAATTGAAAGGGGCCTCATCGACTTATCTTATGAAGGTGCTCTTTCATTGCAAGGAGGTTGCGAGGTGACACGCTGGAACGCGAAGTGGTTATCCTGGGCGGAGCGCAGCGGAGTCGAAGCTGCAACGCAGCGAACGGAGTCCGCGAGGCCAGGCTTTCCATCTCGCGATGTTATCGAAAAGTAATCCAAAGGGATGGAAAGCCTGGCCTCGCCCCGACAGCTTTCGGGGCTCCATTGCAGCCTCGACTTCGCTCGGAATGACAGTTTAGCGTTTGGCGCTTTAACGTTTCAACGGCCATGATCGATCCCGATCTTTTGCTCGAAGGGTATAGACTCGGTGTTTTCCCGATGGCCATGTCCGATAATTCGATCGAATGGTTCTCGCCTGATCCGCGGGCCATTCTGCCCTTGGAAGATTTTCACGTACCGCATGCGTTGCGGCGTCTCGTGCGCAGGAAACCGTTTCAAGTGACCATCGACAAAGCGTTTTCGGCCGTGATCCAAGCCTGCGCGGAACGCAAAAATACGTGGATCAACCGCGAGATCATCGAGAGCTACACGCGATTGCATGAACTCGGCCACGCACACTCCATAGAAGCTTGGAAGGGAAATAGCCTCGCCGGCGGGCTGTACGGTGTCGCAGTCGGCGGGGCGTTTTTTGGCGAATCAATGTTTCATCGTGTAACTGACGCCTCCAAAATTACGCTTGTGGCGTTGGTGGAACATTTGCGCGTCCGCAAGTTCGTCCTACTCGATACACAATGGCTCACCCCGCACCTGCAACAGTTCGGCGGGATTCAAATTTCACGGAGCCATTATCTGCGCCTGTTGCGCCCAGCTGTTGATCTGCCGCAGAAATTTCTCTAGGGCGCTCGGTCAAAGTTGTAGCCACCGGCCTGCGGCCGGTCGGATTTGGTAGGGCGGGCAGTCTTCGGCACGCCTATCATGAGACGGCGCGCACGGAGTGACACGCCCTACCTGAGACGGCCCTCGGGGCCGTGGCTACAGATTGATACTGCGGGAATCTGACCGATATTACGCGTCAGATGGTTGCTTGGATTTTAAAGAAGATTTTGGGGTCAAAAAATCAACGCGAGCTCAAGCGTCTGATGCCGATTGTTCGTCGGGCTAATGAGTTCGACGAGCAGTTCAAGAACTTGTCCGACGATGAGTTGCGAGCAAAAACGGCTGCGTGGAAACAAGAGATATCGAAGCTTCCGGATATCCAGGAGCAGTGGAAAAAGCTCGATGAAATTTTGCCGGAAGCATTTGCGGTGGTGAAAAACGCCGCGCGCCGGCTCAAGGATCGGGGACAGACTTTCACGGTGTGCGATCAGCCGATGGTCTGGGACATGGTGCACTTCGACGTGCAGTTGCTTGGCGGAATCGTTTTGCACAAGGGCCGGATCGCCGAGATGGCTACCGGCGAAGGCAAGACTCTGGTAGCGACATTGCCGCTTTATCTGAACGCGCTCACCGGGCGGGGCGCGCACCTTGTGACGGTGAACGATTACCTGGCCCGGCGCGATGCGGAGTGGATGGGGCAACTCTACAATTTCCTTGGACTCACAGTCGGCTGCATTCAACACGATCAGGAACCGGACGTCCGGCGCGAGCAATACGCGATGGACATCACCTACGGAACAAACAGCGAGTTCGGTTTCGATTACTTGCGTGACAATGGCATGGCCACCACGCGCGAACAACAGGTGCAGCGTGGCTATTGTTACGCCATCGTCGATGAGGTCGATTCCATTCTCATCGACGAAGCCCGCACGCCGCTCATCATCAGCGGGCCTGCAACAATTTCGACTCATCAATATGACAAATGGAAACCGCTCATCGAGCAGCTGGTGCGAAAGCAAAACATGCTTTGCAACCGCCTCGCCAGCGAGGCCATCGAGAAGTTCGAGCAGGATGATGTAGAGATCGGCGGCCGCCTGATGTTCAAAGTCAAACTCGGTCAACCGCGCAACAAACAGCTGCTGCGGATGATGGAAGACCCTGACAAACGCCGCGCGATCGATAAAGCCGAACTTTCGTTTTACCAGGACACGCGCAAGGAGGAACTGTTTCAGCTTAAGGAAGAATTGTTCTTCACCATCGACGAAAAATCGAACGAAGCGGATCTCTCCGAGCAGGGCCGCGTTTTTCTTAATCCAGACGATCCGAACGCGTTCGTGTTGCCGGATTTGATCAACGAATTCACCGAGATCGATCTGGACCAGACCCTGTCGCCTGAGGAGAAGGACAAGAAAAAAGCGGAGCGCCAGCAACATTGCGACACGCAAGCAGAGCGGATCCACAACATCTCACAATTGCTGCGCGCTTACTGCTTGTTCGAGAAGGATGTTCAGTACGTCATCGAAGAGAACAAGGTGGTGATTGTCGATGAGTTCACCGGTCGCAAGATGCCAGGCCGGCGGTGGAGCGATGGATTGCATCAGGCGGTCGAAGCGAAAGAAGGCGTCCAGATCGATCGTGAAACCCAGACATTGGCCACCATCACGATTCAAAATTATTTCAGGCTTTATCAAAAGTTGGCTGGAATGACCGGCACCGCCGAAACGGAAGCGGCCGAGTTTCACGACATTTACAAACTGGACGTGAACATGATTCCAACCAATCGACCTGTGCGGCGTACCGATTCCAACGATCACATCTACAAAACGCGGCGCGAGAAATACAACGCGGTGATCAAGGAGATCAAAGAAGCGCATACCAAAACTCAGCCCGTGCTGGTTGGAAGCGTAAGTGTGGAAGCTTCGGAGTTACTGAGCCGAATGCTAAAGCGCGAGAAAATCCCCCACAACGTGTTGAACGCGAAATTTCACATGCAGGAAGCCGAGATCGTGGCGCGCGCCGGTCAACCTGGCACCGTCACGATTTCAACGAACATGGCCGGGCGCGGCACGGATATCAAGCTCGGCCCAGGTGTTACAGAGCTCGGCGGTTTGAAGGTGATTGGCACGGAACGCCACGAGGCGCGCCGGATCGATCGGCAGTTACGCGGACGTTGCGCGCGCCAGGGTGATCCGGGCGCATCGCGGTTTTATGTCAGTTTCGAAGACGATCTGATGCGCAACTTTGGCGCGGCCGATCGCATGACAAAAATCATGGAGCGCTTCGGGCTTGAAGAAGGCCAGGAGCTTGAGCATCGCTGGCTGAATAAGTCCGTCGAGACCGCGCAAAAACGGGTCGAGCAACGCAACTATCTGATCCGCAAACGGACGCTCGATTTCGATGACGTGATGAACATGCAGCGCGTGGTCGTGTATACCTGGCGCAATGAAATCATTGATGCCGAGGAACCCCGTACGCACATCTACGAAGTGATCGATGAAGCCGTGCCGGCAAAAGTTAAGGAATATCTCGAGGGCGAGGAGCCGAATTACACAGGTCTTATCCACTGGATAAACACCACGTTTCCTCTCGGTTTAACGAAGGAGAAAGCGCAGTTCGATACCCGTACAGTTGATGAAAACGGGAAATTCCTGCTTGAAAAGATCAAGAACGCTTATGAGCGCAAGTCGAGTCACGAAGAACCGACTGCCGTCAAAAGCCTGGAGCGTTATATCATCCTGAACGCGATTGACCGACTCTGGCAGGAGCATCTCTACGCCATGGACGCATTGCGCGAGGGCGTTTATCTGCGCGGCTACGCGCAAAAGGATCCGCTCATCGAGTATAAGACCGAAGCATACGACATGTTCGTCGAATTGATGGCGAACATTAAGAACGAAGTCCTTAACAATCTTTTCCGCAGCACTTCCAATCTGCAGGCGTTCGAGAATTTTCTGGCCACATTGCCGCAGTTCCTCCTGCGCGAAGAAGGCCCAACCGCGCCGACGGCAACTGCCGATGCGCGCATGCGCCACCCTGTTGGCGCAATGGCCGCGGTCGGCGGAGATGGGGACGGCGACGGCGCAGGCGAAGTATCACTCGATCTGCCGATTCGCCGATCATTGCCCAAAGTCGGTCGCAACGAACCGTGTCCCTGTGGCAGCGGCAAAAAATACAAGAACTGCTGCGGACGCATGGCGTAGCGGTGTAGCGGCCGCTGTCCTCAGCGGCACATTGTGGGTTCGATGGTCCCTGGAAAGCGGCGAAGCACCGCCGCACTCCAAGACGCAAGCGACTGGCATGTGCTCGAAATCACGGCCACGTTTTGGAGTGCGGCAGTGCTCTACCGCTTTAATCGCCTACGGGTTGGCAGGCGACTTCGCTCGACATGACAAGTCAGGAAGGCTGGGGCAACTCATAAGTCGTGATCTCCAACACGTGCCCGTCTGGATCGTGAAAATAGATAGAGTGCGAAATCTCGTGATCCTGGAATTCGAATTCGATTCCGCGCTTTTTCAGTTCGCCTTGCGCGGCAAGAAAATTTTCATGGTCGGCGCGAAAGGCCAGGTGAAGCATTCGAAGTTCGCGATGACTTGGCGATGTCGGTTTTGCATCCGGCTTCGCGGGGAACAACGCAATCCCGGTATTTCCTTTACCGATAAAAGTCGGCACGCCGTTCCACATGCCTTCGTGAAGACGCTCGAACCCGAGGACGTCGACATACCAATTGGCCGAGCGCTCAATATCGCGCACACCCATGGCTACGTGATCAATTCCCTCAAGTTGCATAAAGCTTTAGACAGAATCTACAAAATAACTCGGGTCGAGACAATGAAGGATGCGAGTACCCATCGCACTCCAACAGCCCGTCTTGCGAAAGGCCATTGAGAGTCTTGCCTCATTTCGCGGAGCTTTGGGAGTGCGCGCGCGTCCTTGCGTCGCTTTTCGGTAATGGCGCTACATTAGCGATGTCGCCCAAGACCCGGCTTAATGCGCATTATCTAAGCGGTTGTCCAGCTTCCCGTTTCGCAATCCGTTAAGAAATACCCCGTAATCTTTGAACGGGCCGCCCACGGCGCGCCAGACCACTTTGGGTTTCGCGTCGTTGTTTGCGAGAGTCGCCACCAACACGTGAAATGTGTGCGCGATTCCGCCGCGCTCGTAATGCACCACGTAATAATCGCCGCCCACTGCTGCCCAAATCAGCCGTTTGCCGGGGAGAGTCGGGTCGATGATCGCATCGGTCGCGTTCCATTTCTGTCCCGGCTCCGCAAGCTTGCCGTCGCCGCCGCCGTCACAAAGCGCGAGGACTGCGCGTGGCAAATCGCTCGTGGAATGAATTTCGTGGAAGCGCGACGCACTCTCCAAGGCTTTACGATCCTGTGTCGAAAGCTTCGTCACATCGCCCCAGCACAAGCTCTGAATCGTAACGGCAAAAAGCAGGTAAAGCCTAATATGTTTCATGCGGGTCGCACGTCGTAACACAGCCATCATGGCTGTTAGGTCAAGCGGGCATGTTGCCCGCAAGAGCCGGCATGTTGGGCAGCGTGTTCGGCGTGACTCGCACCTAATGAAACGCCCGCGACGGTGAGAAGGCAGATTCACAAAAGGCCTCCGTGCATGACTAGGGATAAGTCGGGCGGGAGCGTAGCGTTAGCGACGCGTCGAAGTTGAATGCATACGCCGCTCGCCATGCTACTGTGCCTTATGCCTTCCGATCCGCCAGAGAAACCGAAACCTGACGACGAGGCGCGGGCGCGGGAGAAAAGCAATGAGCGCGAAAAGAACGATGAGCTTCAACCATCGCGCGAAAAAATTCCTGAAGGCCAGGGGAACCTGCGCAGGCGCGCTAATTGGTTCCAGAAACGAACAGGCGGAACGGAGTAGTGGTGTCCTGCAGCCGCGGGAATCTCGGAGGGCCTTTGCGCCCCGACTGATCGCCGCACAACGGCTCCAGTATTTGTTAGCTCGCGCGCACTTTCAACCGCCAAATGCCCCGCCCATAGGTCGCCGTCGTCAGCGTCCCAGCGCTTTGATGGTAAACGAGATCGACGAACATCGTGTTTGGCAGGTTGTGTTTCAGGTTGTGCCAGGTGGCGCCAAGATCGCGCGACACGTAGATGCCAGCATCGTTGGCCACGAAAACCGTCTGCGGTTCGTCCGGCGAAACCACCGCGGCGTGATGCGGAACGTCAGGCAGCCGGCCGCCATCGACGTCGTGCCAGTGCGCGCCGCCGTCATCGGAGCGAAAGACATGCGAGTTGCCGAAATTCGCGACTGTGGCGAACAGAACATCGGCATTCGTGGGACTCGATTCCAAACGGGTGATTGTCACGCCGGGCAATTCCGGCCCCGCCATGTTGGGACTCCAAGTGTTTCCCCCATCGAGACTGCGAAAGAACCCGCCGTTCTCCGTGCCGATATAGACGCGCTGTGAATCCGCCGGCGCCACTTCAATGGCGCTGATTGAGCTGCCGTCGAGTGAACCAGAAACCGGACGCCACGTCGTCCCATCGTTTTTCGATCGCCACACACGATTCGAGCCGGTGAAGACCGTTGCTGGCTTGTTCGGATCGAGCGTGATGTAAACCATCCAGACATTTTCCTTCTCCGACTTCGGCGCAGGCGGAGAGACATCGCGCCGTTGCGTGCCACGAATCCGCGTGATGTTCATATTGTAATAGGAGGCGTAGACCTGGTTCGCCTTTCCCGGGTCGTAAACCATCCAGCCGCCATCGCCGCCTTCGATCTCGAAATGGTCGTCGCTCCCGCCGGTCGTCGTCACGACCGTTCCGTTGTCCTGCGCGCCGCCGCCGAAACTGCGCGGATCGCTCGGCGCCACGTCGATGTCGTAATACATCGTGACCGCCAATCCTTTGCTGCGGTTTTCCCAGGACGTTCCGCCGTCATCGCTTACATCGATTCCGCCATCGTTGCCATCGTAAACCCGGCCTGGCGCCGCC
>QHPE01000118.1 GCA_003218945.1 Verrucomicrobiota bacterium
TTTCCGAGCGAGCAAGTGAAGGCCGTCAAATTCGAACAGTTCAAAGCGCGCCAGCGCGAAACGCTCGCCTCGATTTTTTCATTCCTTGGCCGCAAACCTCTGCGTTCACTGCGCAACAAAGACAGAAATATCGTGCCGTACGAAAGGGCGATGAACTGGGAGGAACGCGTTTTCCTTTACCACCTTTTCGCCCAGGACATCGTCAGAGTTGAGCAACTGCTGGACTGGGATTGCTCTGATTGGAAACTATGAGCTAGGACAGCGCGCTGCGCTGTCCGGACGGTCCGAGTCAGACTGGCATTGCAGCGTCCCTCCACTCCGTAGGCTTCGTGACTTGACAAAGCGGCTCAATTTTGTCCACACTCTGCACCGTTAAACGGATCTGAATCAGGCGAAGGGCACTTCCCCCGCTGGGTTCTTCGCCCTTTCCGGACCCGCGAATCACAGAATCAATGTAGCGGGGAAAAAGAAAAGGAAGAACCATGAATTCGCTGACTCAATCCAAAAACGCAACAATTCTGCCAGTTCTCATCGCACTGACGCTCGCCTATTTTGCGCTTTCGCCGCAAGCACGAGCCATTTGCCAAGAAGGCTGCTTAACGAATCAAAATACCGTCCTAGGTGACGATGCGCTTTTGAACAACACCGGCAGCGTCAACACCGCCATCGGTTTTCAGGCGCTCAATCAAAACACGACCGGCAACGGCAACACGGCCATCGGTATTGATGCGCTCTATAGCAACACAACCGGCGGCGGCAACACGGCCGCCGGTATTTATGCCCTCTTTAGCAACACAACCGGCTTCAACAACACGGCCAACGGTGAATCTGCGCTCTATAGCAACACAACCGGCCACAGCAACACAGCGAACGGTGTTTTTGCGCTCATTATCAACACAACCGGGGAGGACAACACAGCCACCGGTTTTAGTGCGCTCTATAGCAATACAACCGGGCGCAACAACACAGCCGATGGTCAGAATGCGATGCGTAACAACACAAGCGGTTCGTTTAACGTCGCATTAGGCGATCATGCAGGCTTCAACCTGACCACCGGAAGTAACAATATCGAGATAGGCAACCGAGGTGTTGCTGGTGAAGCCAGTACAATTCGTATCGGCAAGCAAGAGACGCAGACTGTCGCCTACATCGCCGGGATTAGCGGGGCAACCGTTCCCACAGGTGTAGCAGTTATCGTAGATAGCAGTGGTCATCTTGGTACGACTACATGCTCTGCACGCTTTAAGGAAGCGATCCAGCCGATGGACAAAGCGAGCGAAGCGATTCTCGCGCTCAAACCAGTGACCTTCCGCTACAAGAAAGAGCTCGATCCTGAGGGCATCCCGCAATTTGGTCTCGTGGCGGAGGAAGTGGAAAAGGTAAATGCCGATTTGGTCGCTCACGACGCTGATGGAAAGGCTTACACCGTCCGTTACGAAGCGGTGAACGCGATGTTGCTCAACGAGTTCCTCAAAGAACATCGCAAGGTCCAGAAATTGGAAGCTGCGCTCGCACAGCAGGAGAAGAAAATCGAAGCTCTTGCTGCGGGCTCGCAAAAAGTGAGTGCGCGGTTGGAAACGAGCGAGACGGCGGGGCAAATCGTCGTCAGCAATCAGTAAACGGCGCCATGCGTTGTGACGGTGATCGCCGGGGCGAGGACGGGAGGGAATTCGTCAGGCGGCTGACACAGCCGCCTCTACAACGTATAGGCTGTGGGTAAGGAGAGCGCGATTTCCTTACCTGATTTGTTTGAAGCGCGGGCGCTGATTTGGGTCAGCCGCAAGCAGCGCCTTCCAACGCACGATCCGCGCACCTTGTGATTCAAAGAACGCGCGCAGTTCCGGTGTAAAAAATGAAGAACCATCCGCGCGCCTATTGAATTCCAGAAGGAGCTGGCCGCCGGGTTTCAGAAGTCTGGTGCGCACATCGTTGATGAAGAATTTCCAGTCGGCCTCCGTCCATTCCAGCCATTCACCGTCTTCGCGGCGCGCGATCCGGTGAAAACAGACGCGATGCGCAGTGACGAGATCGAATTGTCTGCCGAGATCCGGCAAAGGAGCCTGCGCATTGATCCGGCCGACGACACGCTTGACGTCAAAGAACTCGGTCGTGCCTCGGAAAAAAGGTTCGTCATCCGGATCGAGCCCGAGGCCTTCGTGGCCGAACAGACGGCAGAGATAAAGAAAATATCCCGGGCCGCACCCAAGGTCCAGAATGTGGAGCGGGGGCGATCGATCCAACCAGAGGTCCTGGACGCGTTTTACGTTAACGCCAACCCAGTAGTCCGCGTCCTCATAGGCGTTGATCTTTCGCGCGTTAGGCCGATGCGGATAATGTTCGCGTAGTCTTTTCAGCTCCGCCCGGTTTATCGTGCCCAGGATGCGCCGAGAACTTACCGGATGCGTCCAACGGCAAGCGTGCTCCCATAGGCTTTCCACCGCGTCGCGAGTGAAGATTTTTTGAAACTTTTGTAAAAGCCGCACGCCAAAGGATGCAACGAAGCGGGTAGTACTCAAGGAATGACGCAAGCGTAGCTGTGTGGCATGGTAGGGCGGGCAGTCCTCTGCACGCGGCTGGCGGGCGCGCACAGAGTGACGCGCCCTACCTGCGCTACGCGCTATGCGCGGTAGTCGTCATTTCGGGATTTCTACCCGGATCAAACCCGTGGCGCCTTGGCGCGTCATGAATCCACTGGCCCAGCCGTTCTCGGGATAAAAGAATTGTTCATAGCGCCAAAGCATCTGCAGATCCGCTCCGGACGCTTTCTTCCAACGAATCTCATAATAGATGTGCCGTTTCCACGACGGCGACTGCCCGGTCATGAAATTCAAATCAAAGGGCGTTGGCCAACTGAGAACGCTGTGACGCGTCACAACAAAGGCCTGATCGCCGACGGGCGGCACAGTAGCAAGACGATCGCCTGTATTTTCTGCGGTAGATGTTAACAGGCCAAAAGCGAAGACCTTGCCGCTGCTCGCCAAGGCGAACTGATTGTCCTTGGTTGAGCCAACACTCAGTGACATACTTTTGGGCACGTCGTTCAGACTTAAACTGAGTTTGTTGACGATGAGAATGCCGCCTGTGCCATTGCCTTCGTAGGCAATCGAATGAATCGGCAAGGATGCGGTTTCGACCGTCCAGTAACGATCGACTAGCAATGAGAGCTGTCGCCCGCCAAAGATCCAGATCGCCGCAGCTGCTACGACGCAGCCGACAACCATCGCAAGCGTGATCAGGGATTTTCGCATCTGCCGGCAAGATTCTTGAATCTACGCCCTCGGAGTTCACCCACCCCGTGCCAGGAGATCGTTCCAAGGCGCTTCGACAGCAAGCGCCGGGTCGAGCAAAACCTGTTCCACAATTGGGGTCATCTCGCGAATGGCGTGCCCGAACTGGCGTTCGATGGATTCGTCCATTGGACACTTGTCGAAGTCGTTAGGCGTAAACTCGTGAAGAATATCGTCGTCAAAAACCTCGGCCCACGGCTTGCCCCAGATATGTTGCGCAAAGACATCATTATCTGGGCGGAACTCGCTTTCGATTTGCCGCGCCAGTGCAGTAGTCAGTCCGCGGTAGCCGCTATCGGCCCATCCGTTTTCCTCGAGGTAGGCCGCGAGTTTGGTTCCACATCGCACGGCTTGGAGCCACTTGAGCTGATTACCGGTGCGGCCGATCAAGCGCAATACACTTCGGGCCACACTAACGGTAAATGGTCCGGCGTCTTCGTTACGGCTTACATTGATATCTCGGAAAGGCGACGGGTCCAAGCCAATGACTTGAAGAAACTCTGGCACGACACCGTGGGTGATTGTTTTTCTAGTGAAGGGCTGGACAATCAGTTCGGCGTCATGGGCATTAGCCAACTCGATCAAGGGCGAGCATCTAAAGTTAGAACGCCGAGTGACTCCTTGAACGAACGCTTCGAATGGTTTAGACACGCGGAACCTCCTGACGACTGAAGAATAGAGCGAGTTAATCTGTTGCGACTGATTGCGCGGGAACAAGACGAGCTTCGGTTCGAGGTTCAGTTCTCGGATTCGGGTAAAGAATTCCACGGCGTAGTCCCGATTTCTTAATAGTTCTTCCAAGACCTCTGCGGATACAATGACCGCTTCGGACGGAGTCGCGTCGAGCCCTCGGGCGAAGTCCGTAGCCGCCGATTGTTGATTATCTCGCAGGTCCTGCCCGCAGAGCTTCCGAACGAGCCCATGGTGCCCGCCGTGCCTGTCCCCGCTTTCCGGCACAAAATAGCCATACTTGAGCAACTCCATTCGGTTTTCCTTCAGGAACCACTGGATCGAGCTTGTGCCGGTTTTGTGCGGGCCAATGTGGATGTAGCAAACGCGCTTTGTCATCTGCGAACTTTGGTCCCGAAGGCCTGCTGCGGGCAATTCTTATCGCGCGGAAGATTCCCAAAAGCGGACATCGGCGTAACAAATAATGCTGAGAATTCAGCCCCTAGTCGGACGGGCCGAATATTGGCCATGTGTGAGATGACCGCTTCCGCAGGAGGCGCGCGTAGACTAGCCACCACTGCCAAGTACCTCTGAACCCGCGAATGATGCGGACGATCCCGGATTTACACCCTTGAAACCAACCCGCTCCGGTGCGCCACGTCGTTCCAGGGCGCGTCCACCGCGAGGGCAGGATCCTGTAATATCTCATCGGCGCGAGCTTTCATTGCGCTGATTGCCCGCCGAAGCCGCCGCGCGGTGAACCAGCCTGGCCGGCGTACGTCGAAATCGTTAGGCGTGAACTCTGCGGCCACGTCAGCAGCAAAAATATCGGACCATGGCCTGCCCCAAACGGATTGAGCAAACGCATTGTTGTCGGACTGCAATTCCCGTTGAATATGCCGCGCCAATGCAGTGCTCAGGCCGCAATATCCGGAGTCCGCAATGCCTTGTTTTTCGAGATACATAGCGAGTTCTCTCTTGCATCGCTCAGCTTGAAGCCACGTGAGAGGCTTACTGGTATCAGCGATCGAGCGCAATACCTCACGCGCTACGGTTACAGTGAATGGCCCGACAGTTTCATTGAGCCGCACGGCCGTACCTTGCACTTGCGAAGAATTGATGCCGATGCTCCGGAGAAACTCTGGTATGATACTGCACGCGCCGCTTTCTTTTATAAAAGGGCGAGCTATGAGTTCGAACGCGTAGGCATCCGCCAAGGCAAGCCAGTGCGAAAACCTGGATCCAGGAGATTTAGCAAAACCCAACGCGGCGGATTGAAATGGATCAGATCGGCGGAAGCTCTTGACCGTAAAGGCATAGCTCGAGTTGATCCATTGCGGCTGGTTGCGCGGGAACAACACCAGCTTCGCTTCGCAATCTAGGGCCGCGATACGGCTAAAAAATACGTCCGCATGTTTTCGGCTTTGCAGGATTCCTTCCAAAGCTTCCGAAGAAATGATGATTGCTGCGGCAGGCGTCTCAACTATTTCCTGCACAGATCTGGTCACCAGCGGTTCACGATGTTGTCCCACATCCAGTCCTGCTAACCCTTCAACGAGTGCGTGATGCGCGCCGCGTCTCCGCTCGCTTTCAGGCACGAAATAGCCATGTATCGATAGCTCTGCGCGGTTTTCCTGCAAAAACCACTGAATCGACGTTGTACCGGTCTTATGAGGTCCGGCGTGAATGTAACAGACGCGCTTTGTCATTCGTTATGCTTCTGGAGTTCGTCGCCGACGGGAACCGAAGAAGTTCACAGTTGCTGACCGGACCGTCCAAAGCAAGCGTGACGTAAGTCGCGGTTTGTAGTTAGCGCCTGTCGAACCGTCGCACTGAGCGCTCAAGTGTTGAACATATACCGAATTTCGTTTATCCGAAACAGCGCATGAGCGGCTCACCGCAGCACATTGACAAGCCAGAACCGCGCGGGCAGGTCATAGCCGCGGTAGTTGCCATCGGCGCAATTTATCTGGCTCTACCACGTAATGTCGTTGTCGGCCCGATTTGGTTATTGCCCACGGTGATCGTGGTGTTGCTCGTGCCCACAGTCGTGAGTCATCGCGTAGGAAAACAGTCACTTAATCGCCTCCTCGGATTCATTATCAATGGAATCACGACATTGGCATTGATCGGCTCGGTGATTTTACTCATTCGATTGCTGCCCACCCACCGCGAACCTCCATTGCAATTGCTGCGGTCGGGTGGACTCCTGTGGTTGA
>QHPE01000119.1 GCA_003218945.1 Verrucomicrobiota bacterium
GAACATTTTCGGTCTGCTCAAGCTCGGCGCGCGCGTCACGCTGGTGGGGCCAAGCACGCTGGTTCCGCGCGAGTTTGAAAAGCTAGGCGTCGAGGTTTCACACGAGATAGACGACGTTCTGCCCAGCGTGGACGTTGTGAATCTCTTGCGGATCCAACACGAACGCCAGCGCCGCGAATATTTTCCGGGGCTCAGTGAATACATCCGCCTCTTCGGCCTGACGAAACAACGGGCCAAACTCTTGAAATCGGATTGTCTCATCATGCATCCGGGCCCGATCAACCGGGGCGTCGAAATCGACAGCGAAGTCGCCGATGGACTGCAAAGCGTAATTCTTGAACAGGTCACCAATGGACTGGCCGTGCGCATGGCGGTTCTATACTTGTGCGGAGGGATTGCAACGTGAGCAGGGCACCCGCGCGTCTGGGTAGCGCACGCGTCCTCGCGCTCGCGAACTTTTTTTGGAACTCCGCACTACACAACGTGGCGATGCTTGGAAGAAGATTGTTTCGGCGCGACGCCAAAACCAACACGCCAGACGCGTGCGCCATCCATATATGAGCGCGGCCATCATTCGCAACGGCCGTGTGATCGACCCGGCGAATAAGCGGGATGAACTTGCCGATGTTTACATCGCCGACGGAAAAATCGTCGGCTCCAAATCCGGAATCCAGAGTCCGCGAGCCGAAATTGAGGAAGTTGACGCAAGCGGGTTGATCGTCGCGCCCGGCTTAGTTGACATGCATGTTCACCTGCGCGAGCCGGGCTTCAGTCATAAGGAAACGATCGAATCAGGTGCACGTGCGGCCGCAGCCGGAGGATTTACGACCGTTGTTTGCATGCCAAATACTTCGCCTGTTCCGGACAATCCGAGCACGATTGCATGGATCAAAGATCGGGCCGCTGTCAGCGCATGCGTCAATGTTTTGCCAACAGGCGCCATTTCAAAGGATCTCGCAGGCGAAGAACTCGCGCCAATTGGCTCACTTGCACAGGCGGGCGTTGTGGCCATAACCGATGACGGCCATTGTGTACAAAACCACGAGGTCATGCGGCGCGCGGTGGAATATGCGCGGATGGTTGGGGTGCCTCTGCTCGACCATTGTCAGGATTACAATTTGGTCGGCAACGGAGTTGTGCATGAGGGTTATTGGAGCACGCTTCTTGGCCTACCCGGCTGGCCCGCTGCTGGCGAAGAAGCCATAGTCATGCGCAACATTTTGCTCGCGGAACTTTGCGATCACCACATTCATTGTCAGCACGTCAGTACCGGCGGAAGTGTTCGACTGATTCGGGAAGCGAGGGCGCGAGGGATAAAAATAAGCGGCGAAGTTTGTCCGCATCACATTGCGTTAACGGACGACGCAATTCAAAATTTCGACACAAACTACAAGGTGAATCCCCCCCTGCGCTCCCAGAAAGACGTCGATGCGCTATTGGAGGCTGTTGCGGATGGCACCTTGTCGGTTTTGTGTTCCGACCATGCTCCGCACGCGGATTTTGAAAAGGAAGTAGAGTTCGACCTTGCGCCATTCGGTATGATCGGATTGGAAACCGAACTCGGCCTTTTCATCAATCTTCTCGTGCACAAACATCGTACGGTCGATATCACCCGATTGATCGCGATGTATACCGTCGAGCCCGCGCGTTTGCTCAGAATTGATGCCGGCACGCTGTCGGCCGGCGCGCGAGCGGATGTGACGCTGATTGACCCGGAGCTCGAGTGGACTGTGAAGATTGATCAATTCCATTCAGCTTCGCGCAATTCGCCATTCGATGGCTGGCAACTGAAAGGCCGCGCTGTGCGGACAATAGTTGGCGGAAAAACAGTTTGGAAATTGTAGTAGCAGCTACCCAGCGATCAAGCCGCCGTGGATGTAGCTTTCCAGATGTGCGATCGCAGCCTGCTGGCAAGAAATCACATATTTCACCAGGTCCCCGATCGAGATTACGCCGACCACTTTGTCATCATCAACCACCGGCAAATGGCGAATATGTTTGTCGGTCATGAGACGCAGACAAGTCGCAACCGGCTCGCGCGGATGCGTGACAGTCACATTGGTTGACATAATTTCGGCAACACTGGTCTCGCGGGATTGCTTGCCGCGCAGGACTATTTTGCGCGTGTAGTCGCGCTCGGAAAGGATTCCAACCAGGCGCTCTCCTTCCATCACCAGCAACGCGCCGACATTCTTCGAATCCATCAATTGGACAGCCTCGAAAACCGTTGCATCTGGCGCGATCGAGAAAACGTCGCTGCTTTTCTGATTCAGGATTGACCGGATGGTGCCGCTAACGTCCATATGACTAAGAAATTTTCGCTGCCGAAACAGCGGCACTGACACAATAGGGCAATGTCAGCCCCTCACGCAAAGCAAATAAACACCGAATTTCGCGAGCTACGCCTTAACTATGACTTGGCAGCGCTGTTTTCCGAACGAATTTGATCGAACGCCATGAGGCCAGATCCATATTTGTTCATTGTCATTTTGATCGGCGTAGCATTGGCGTTTCCGCTGATCCCGTTAGCGCTCGCGTGGCTCTGGCGGCGATTTTTCCAGCCGCCAAAACCCGGCCCAGACAAGACTTCGACCTACGAATGCGGAGTGGAATCGATCGGCGAGGCGCATGTCCAGTTCCATGTGCAATATTATCTGTACGCCATCATCTTTTTGATCTTCGATGTTGAAGCGGTATTTCTGGTGCCGTTTGCCGTCGCCTTTACCGGTTTGCCAGTCGGAGCATTTATCGCAATTCTGATTTTTCTCCTGCTGCTGATCGAAGGGCTCGTCTGGGCGTGGGGCAAGGGATGTTTACAATGGCAGCGGTAGCGCGCTCACGCGCTGGTTAAAAAAGTTAAAAGAGTTACACTGTTACAAAGCTGGGAGCTTCCTGGGCCGCAATGTAACGTTTGTAACTTTCGTAACGAGATTCCATGAGCCAAATCGACGAACAACTCCGCACCGAATTGCAACGGCAGGGGGTCTGGGTGACTTCGATGCAGGACCTCTACAACTGGGGACGCAAGAACTCGATATGGCCGCTGCAATTTGGACTGGCCTGTTGTGCCATCGAAATGATCGCCACTGCGGCCTCCCGCTACGATATCGCGCGGTTCGGCGGCGAAGTGTTCCGCCCATCGCCGCGCCAGGCCGACCTAATGATCGTTGCCGGAACTGTCACGAAAAAAATGGCTCCGCAAATCGTGCGCCTTTTCAACCAGATGGCCGACCCGAAATATGTCATCGCGATGGGAGCATGCGCGATTTCCGGCGGCCCATTCAAACAGGGTTACAACGTGCTCAAAGGCATCGACCGTTACATCCCGGTCGATGTTTACATTCCCGGATGCCCGCCACGACCGGAAGCGCTGCTCCACGCATTCATGGAACTACAGCGCAAGATCGATGAACAAAAGTTGACCGGCGCAGATAAGGCCGAGTTTCTCAAGCCGGATCAACCAAGCGAGTTCCCCGTGCCGAGATTTGGCAGACACGATCTGGAACCGCGGGCGAATCCGAACGTGTTTCAGCCGCCGGTGCTCGAGCGATGATTCTCGCTTTGTCATTCCGAGCGGAGCGAAGTGGAGTCGAGGAATCCCGTGGCGAAACTTTGAGGCAATACGATGGGATCCTTCGACTTCGCTCGGGATGACAGCTTTTTCGTCATGGAGTCCTTGGACCAAATCAAATCCCGCATCGAAGCCGCCGTGCCGGGCGCGAAGATCGAAATTGTGCAAAACGGCAGCCCATCGCAGCAGCGCTCACTACTAATCGACAACGAGCACGCGGTCGCGATAGCGAGGTTTTTGCGCGTCGATCCCGCGCTGTGTCTGGATTTTTGTTCCAATGTCACCGGCATCGATTGGCTGGACCGCGTCGTGAAAAAGACAACAAAAGTAAAGACGCTCGTCGACGGTCAAGAAAAGGAAATCGTTGAAACGACGGAGGAGAAAATTCCGGGATATCTCGAAGCGGTTTATCACCTTTATTCGATGACACATAAACACGGGCCAGTCATCGTTCGAATGCGCACGGCCGATCGCGCAGAGGGGACGCGTTTACCTTCCTTTACTCCCATCTGGCGAAGCGCGGAATTTCAGGAGCGCGAAATTTTCGACCTCTACGGTATCCACTTCGAGGGCCATCCCGATCTGCGTCGAATTTTGATGTGGGACGAGTTTGAGGATTATCCGATGCGCAAAGATTATCGCGAGCCGGACGATTACGAATGGGAACCAACGCCGCACGATGCGGTGCTGGAGAAAGCGAAGCAGCACTACACGCCGCGACCGGAGCTCGATGGCGCGGAAGCCATCGTTGAACCGTTAAAAGGTTGAAGCGTTACATGAGCGCGACGATTGAAACACTTGAAGCAATGGAGCGGCCGCCAGTGAGCATGGCTTCGCGACTCCAAGGCGAATTGCTCGAAGTGTCGATGGGACCGCAGCATCCATCCACGCACGGCGTGTTTCGGATGAATGTCGCGCTCGAGGGCGAGATCGTTCGCAAGCTCAAACCGGTTTTTGGTTATCTGCATCGAAACCACGAGAAAATCGGCGAGAACACGAGCTACTTGGGCTCGATGCCGTACACTGATCGACTCGATTATTTTTGCTCCATGACCAATAACTGGGCTTACGCGCTCAGTGTCGAGAAACTCGCAGGAATCGAAGTGCCCGAACGCGCGGAGTATTTGCGCGTCATTCTTGCCGAGCTGACGCGATTGCAGAATCACGCTTCGCTGCTGGGATTTTTGTTGAGCGATATGGGTGCGTGGGGCACGCCTCTCATGTATGCGTTCCGCGAGCGCGAGAAAATCCTCGATCTCTTCGAATCGTTAGCCGGTTCGCGTATGATGTGCGACTACATGCGTTTTGGCGGCTGCCGTGTGGACCCGAGCGATGAGTGGCTGGCCCAGGCAAAACAGATTGCGGAGCGCTTCCCGAAGTTTCTCGACGAGTTCGAGGACCTCATTCTCGGCAACGAAATCGTCATCGGACGCACACAAAACGTTGGCAAACTCTCCGCCGAGTTGGCGGTTAACGCCGGCATCACCGGGCCGATGCTGCGCGCCTGCGGTGTGAATTATGACATTCGCAAAGTAGACGGCTACGGATTTTATCCACGCTTCAAATTTCGAATTCCGCTGGGCGAGCACGGAGACACATACGACCGGCTCATGATGCGGGCGTTAGAGATGCGCGAGAGCGTGCAAATTCTAAAACAGGCATTTGCACAGGTCCAGCCTGGCCCGGTGATGAACCCGAAAGCCAAAATCCGCGCTTTCCGTCCGCCGGTGGGCGAAGCGTACGGCCACATCGAAGCGCCAAAGGGCGAGCTCGGGTTTTATCTAATCAGCGACGGCAGTCCCAACCCGTATCGATACCGGGTCCGCCCGCCGAGCTTCATCAATCTCACTATTCTCGAAGACATGTGCCTCGGTCACACCGTGGCGGACGTGATGGTAATCCTCGGCAGCGTGGATATTGTAATGGGCGAAGTAGATCGATGATTGGCACAGGCATACTCAAGGGGATGGCCGTCACCGCGCGGAATTTTGTCGGAAGTTATTTCGAGAAGGACCGGCTTATCACGGTGCAATATCCGGAGGAACGAGTTCCGCTTCCCGAAAATTATCGCAATTTTCCGTTCCTGATTTATGACGGCAACGATTCGCATGCCGGGCTGCGCTGTGTGGCGTGCAAGATTTGCGAGAAAGAATGTCCGCCGCAGTGCATTTACATCGTCAAGAGCGACGACAAAAAGCCCGATTACATGGGCAAACCACAGTTCTACGCGAAAGTGTTCGACA
>QHPE01000120.1 GCA_003218945.1 Verrucomicrobiota bacterium
CAACGTCCTGTGCCCAACCTAGCCAAAAGCGCAACTCGCCATTGTAATAACCGAGCGCCTGATCGGGTTTCAGCAATATTTCTTTTAGCTGAGTAATGACCGTTGCAGGACGAGCCTCCAGGATTGCCTGGTAAATTTGTGTTTCCAATGCGTTGGCGTAATCGGCTCCCAGCCTGAGCGGAGCAAGAATCGCAGAGGCACCTGGAAGGTCGCCCTCCGCCTGTGCAATTCGCGCCTTTAACACAAGCGTGTCGATGTCATCCGGCGTGATATTCAGAATCTGCTCAAGCTTTGCCAAAGCTTCCGGGAAACGACGAAGACAAACGTAAGACCGCGCGTGTTGTGAGAGCAGGTTAACGTCGCGCGGGTCGAGTTTCTCGGCGTCATTGAAGTAAGTTTCGCTCTTCTGCCAATTCCCGCGCCTCCGTTCCACATACGCCAGCGACTGCGGGATCCTGCTGTTGTTAGGCAAAAGCCGATGTGCCTGCTTAAGGTAATTAACCGCAGCATCGTACTCCCTCAGGCAGGCATAATGATAAAAACCTTTGGCGAACACCGCCTCGCCAAGACTGGGCTGTAGCTTGAGAGCCGTTTCGGCTGCCTGGCGCGCTTCTTCGCGAAGGCTCTCGGTTGGTTGAAGACTCTGAGTGAGATAGCCACTCGCATCGACATAGGATAGCAGCGCCCAGCCAAGCGCGAAATTTGGATCCAGCTGCACTGCTTCCCTAAGGTATTTCTGCGCGCCGAGCGAAGTCGCCGGTGTAAATCCCGTCTTGGTTGTGAAAGCAAGGCCGCGCAAGTAGGCATCGTACGCCTGAGGATTGTCTGTCGGTTTCGCCGCGATGACTTCCTGTTCCTTGCCCGTTATTCTGGCGCGTAATTGATCGGCGATGGTTTTAGCCACCTCACTTTCGACCGATAGAATATCGGTCAGCTTCCGATCAAACGTGTCCGACCACAGATGGGAATCGGTGGCCGCCTTGATGAGCTGCACGTTGACGCGTACAGTGTCAGCGCCTTTCTGCACACTACCTTCCAGAATGTGGGCAACGCCGAGTTGCTTCGCTATCTCTGGCAGGTTTTCCGGAGTGCTTTTATAACGCTGGGTGGAAGTGCGCGAAATGACCCTTAGATCGGCGATTTTCGATAAGCGCGTGAGGATTTCGTCCTGTATTCCCTCGGCGAAGTAAGCGTTCTCCTTGTCGCTGCTCAGATTCTCGAAAGGCAGCACGGCGATGGAGCGTTCCTCCGGGGTAAATGCCCGCGCACGCTGGTAAAGCCAGGTCCCAAGCGCAAAGGCTGCAATGGCAAAAGTCAAAGCCGCGCTCGCCAGCATGGCTTTCCTGCGGCGCGACCGCGCTTCGGGGTTGAATCGTTCGTAGCAGCGCTGGACCACAGAAAGCAATTCCCGTGCTGATTGTGGTCTGTCCTTCGGATCCGGCGCCAGCATCGATTTCAGTAACCAGATCACCTGGCCCGGGAGCCGTACGCCCTTGAGATGTTCCAGTGGCAGATCGCTCATTTGTCGCCTGCGAATCTCTTCCATGGTGCGGCCGACAAACGGGGTGCGGCCCGTAAACAGATACCAAAGAGTGACCCCTAACGAGTAGATATCCGAACGGGTATCAACCGGTAATTGCCCGGCGCCAGCGAACTGCTCCGGGCTGGCAAATGCCGGCGTCCCAATGAAGCCCGCCTGAGTCAGTTCCGCGCCTGACTGTGTCTGAGGGTTCATGACTTTCGCCACACCATAATCAATCAGCTTCACTCTGAGCGCTCCGCTCGCGTCGGCCTCGAGCATGACGTTCGACGGTTTAATGTCGCGATGCACCACACCGCAAGCTTCTGCTGCGGCAAGAGCGCGTGCGGCTTGCTCAATTACGTTCAAGGCAACGGCGAGCGGCATCGGCCCTTCGCGACGAACACGCGCCTCCAGCGTTTCGCCCTCGACCAATTCCATCGCATAGAAGCACTCGCCGTCTTGCTCGCCGTAGTATGTCACTCGGGCAATATTTGGATGACGAATGTTCGCTGCCGCGCGCGCTTCACGGAGAAAACGTGAACGCGCGCCGGGATTTTGCGCCACTTTTCGGTCGATGACCTTAAGGGCCACAACCGAGTTCAAGACTGTGTCGCGCGCGCGGTAGGTGATGGCCATCGCGCCCGCACCAAGTTCAACCGCAAAACCATCTGCTCCCGTCTCTACTTCGAAGTGGGCATATCGCAGTGGTCCTGGCGTCAGTCGGCCGCGCGCCGCCGGTCTTTCTAAGTGCTCGCCATCCGCGAGGAAAGTAAGGCTAATCAGACACCGCAGGCATTCGCCGTTCGGACCACATTGGGTCAGGGCTCGTCCGCAGGTCGCGCAGGTAGCCGCAGTTTCATTCTGCGCTTTCCCGGTTCCGAGGCCAACGCTGATATCGTCCATGTCAGAGAGGCTCACGTCAGGCCAACAGTATTTCGTACAAGTGGCGCAGTTCTCCATCGATATCCGCCGGATCGGAGACAGTGCTACCCACTTCCGCTCTCAATGATTCACGGAAACGTTGGCGAAGGCGCGAGAGCCAAGTGCGCAAAGTGGCGATCGGCACTCCGAGTCGAGCCGCAGCTTCCTCCTGGCTCGGTGTCCTCATGCCTCCGCCCGCGACAAATGGTCTTAATTCTTCGAGCCACTCAGCCTTGCCTTCAGCTTCGAATTGGTCTTGCAAATTCTTCCACGCCCGGGAAACGATGTTTGATGCCCATGCCAGATCGTAGCAAGCGGCGTCGCTGAGATGAACGGTTGCCAACATTGCTGCCTCGGCTTCGGGCAGATGCTGCTCGATCGATAGAACCTGCCGGCCGCCACCGCGCTTGAGCGCTCGTGTGCGGTCATACTCGTTATACAAAAAATTCTCCAAGGATCCAAGGAGAAATGTGCGAAGCCGGCCTTTTTGCCGATCCGCGCGGCTCAACGTGTTTTGCTCGAGGAGATGGACAAAAAAGCTTTGAACCAAGTCCTGCGCATCAGCAGAGGGATGGCCGCGGTGCCGAAGAAAAGTGTAGAGCGGAGGCCAATAAGCTTCACAAAATCCGGAAAGCGCACGCTGCGCGGAGGGCTCGGAATCGGCTTCCCCAGCACGCAACACGACGGTCCAATGCGTCGTTTGAAACGAAGCGCCGCCTTCCTGCAATGTTCCAGGGATTGCCTTCGTGGGTGGAGAGCGTCGCCCACCAGACGTTCTTTGGCGAGAATAAAATCGTTCGGCGGTTCTGTAGTGGCAGCCGGGCCGGCTGCTCGCGAAAGGAACGCAGACGTCACGCCGGCCGCTACAGTTCCAGTTCCGGCGGCGTACGCGCTTGTTTAGTTAAAACGCAGAACGTCCTGCCCGTTCGCAGTAAGTTGGCTCGGGCTGGAGTTGCTGGTCGCAATGTACACATTGTGCGCGCTATTCCCGGGCTCGCCTCGCTCCCGTGCGATCGCACCCAGGCTCAGGACTGCGAAGATTAACGCTATAGCAGCCGCCACGATCGCTTCGGTAGATAATCTCATTCGCTTATGTGTTCTGAAGCGACGCCTTCAGAAGGAATTCCTTCCATCCGCCACCGGAATTAAACAAAATCATGCTGTAAGCAAGGAAGGGGTCGTGCTTGCGAGACGTCGCGCGAATCAGCGAGCGCCATGCGGGACGCAATAGTTTTTTCATATCAAGTCGATGCAGCCAACTCCTTGGCATTGCGGCAACCTTCGAAAACGCGAGCGACCGACGCACTCAACCTTCGGGAGAGTCGACCTGCACGCCGAATCCAATAGTGGACTGGTCCCAGAGATGCATCAGCCAGGAACTCCGTGCGAACCACTTCAGGGCAAAGATCAAGTAATTTGCAAACGTTCATGAAGGAGTACGGCCAGGAAAAATCATGTGCCGTAATCCAACTGTGAGCGTCAAGATACACCTCCCGGTCGGCGCCTTTCGCGGCTGTACGGAAACGGCGCAAATCGTAGGCTGCCTGTTTCAACACACCGAGCGCCAGGTCTTTTTCCGGGATCGGCGGCGTGGGTTCGGCTGGAGGAACATTGAAATGAGCGCTGCGGGCATTACCGGATTCCGTTTCCAAGAACGCGGCGAGCTGCTCGCGCGATAGTCGCGACAGCGGATTTTGCCCCAAGTTCTCGCGGCCGAGAGTTGCTGGCGACAGCATAAATTCACCGCTGAAGTCATGTGTTCCAGTAATGCGTTCGTCTGTCAGGAGGGTTATCATTGTCGAAGGTCGATTTGATTTGTTTCATTCCTTTCTCAAGATTTTGAAGCGGGACATTTCAAAAAATCTTATTTTTTTTGCGCACGAAGGAGCGCCCACCGGAATGCGAGGGCTGTCCGTGTGAGGCATTCTGTAGCGGGGGTGGATATTTTCCAAGGACACCAGCGCCTCGCCTACGGCTCTTGTTCGATCTTATAAACGAGCATTCCGCGCGCCTGATAATTCGCAAGCGCCTGCGGGTGATCGCGATTGCAGGTATGCACCCAAACCCGTGAAGGCGCGATACCGCCGCGGCAGCACCACGCTTCTTCGATGGCGCTCGTCAGCAGCGCGCCGCCTAACCCGCGCCCGATAAATTCGGGCAACAAACCGAAATAGGCGATCTCGATTCCGTTTTCAGCGTCCTGATGCAGTTCGTAATACCCACTAAGCGCGTCGCCATAGTACGCTGCGAAGGTTCGCAACTCCGGCGCCGTCGCGTATTGAATCCATTGATCAGCCGTCCACGGTCGCTTGTCGATCCAGTCCCACTGCTCCCCGACCCGAAGGTAGAGATCGCGATTGAAGCGCCAATCGCGGTCGGTCTTTTCGCGAACTTGAAATCCCGCGTCTGCGCGTTTCGGCCGCAGCTGATCCGAAGATCGCATTTCAAGATAAGTGGTGATCAGGGGTTTGCTTCCCATGCACGATTATTTTAGTACTGTAGTGCATGTACCTGGTTTGACGGGCATCTCGTTGCAAAAGATTCTTGCGCGCTCGCCCTTGCCATTCGTGTCGTGGAAAATTCTATCGAGTACGGATCAAATTGTTGAGAATACGACGGTAAATGGAAGAATAATCACCAGGAAATTAGCGCATTAGCATGCCGAAGAGGAAATCGCGCTCGGAGAAGCGCCGCCGTCGTTCGATTATAGCCTTTGAGATGATCCGGCTTGACCGGAGGGCAACGGAGCCGCTTCACGAGCAGCTGTACCGGCAGATTCGTGATGAATTGAAATCGGGCAGGTTCAGCGACGGCTCATCTCGACTTCCCTCGTCTCGGGCTCTGGCTACGGAGCGCGGAGTCTCGAGATCGACGGTCAGACTGGCGCTTTCAAAACTGCATGCCGAAGGTTACCTCCACTCAAAGCGGGGGTCGGGAACATTCGTCGCGAATCTTCTCCCCGAAACGTTTCTGACCGCGGACCAAGCGAAACCTAATAGACCAATTCAAAGCGCGGTTCGCGTCTCCGATCGCGTAAAAGCAATTCCAGATGCGCGGGTCGGAAATCAGTTTGACCTCGGCGCGACGGGCGCAGGAGCAGGCGTCTCGCTGGTTCCGAGCATTCCCGCCGTGGACGAATTTCCGTTGGCTGTATGGGAACGTCTTAGAGCGCAGGTTCTGGCAAAAAAAGGCGTAAACCTGCTGCGATATGCATCCAATCGCGGCGACCCCGACCTGCGCAAGGCGCTTGCCGCCTACTTATGCGATTTCAGAGCAGCGCGCTGTCATCCGGATCAGATTGTAATCGTCGCTGGTATGCAGCAGGCGATGTTGGTCAGCACAATGGCTGTGCTGAATCCCGGTGAAGTCGCATGGATCGAAGACCCGTGTTATCAGCAGACCCGAAGGGTCCTTACGTTGGCGGGAGTTAAGATAGTTCCCAAGCCGCTCGACAGACATGGAATTGTCATTGCTCGATTGCCGAAAGAGCCACTGCCGCGAATCATTTACGTCACGCCCTCCCATCAGTTTCCTCTGGGCGTTACCATGACTTTGCAGCGTAGGTCTAGCTTGCTCCATTTTGCGCACGCTCACAACGCGTTTGTTTTCGAAGATGACTACGACGCGGAATTTCGCTTTGTCGGGCCGCCACTCCCTTCGCTGCAAGGCATCGACAATGCAAATCGAGTGATTTACGCAGGCACAGTAAGCAAGATTCTGTGTCCCTCTCTGCGGCTGGGCTACATCGTTGCACCAGAGCCGTTGATTGATTCGTTAGTCAAGATCCGCAGTGCGATGGATCAACACTCCTCCCCTATCGACCAAGCGACACTGGCGCGGTTTATCAATGAGGGCTTTTTCCTGAGTCACATCAAACGGATGCGAAAAATCTACGCCGAGCGGCGTAATTTCTTTATCAAACAATTCAACGAGTTGCTTGGTGACCATTTCACTTTGCAGGTTCCTGAAGCCGGATTGAATATCGTCGCCTGGCTGAAACGTGAGGAAGAATTTCCAATGATCAGGCGTATCACGCTCGGTATCGGAGTACGGCCCTCGACACTCTCATTTTTTTGCGTTGAGGCGAAGCCCAAGCCAGCGTTCGTTTTTGGATTTGCCGCGTGGACACCAACACAGATTCGCGAAAGTCTGGTTAAACTCGCATCGGCACTCAAGCAGGCCGGGAAGAATCTAAATTATGGTAGCCAATCACGGTAAGCCTCGTGTGCACCGGGATTGAGACTGGTTTGCGCTTTGCTATCCCGACCACTTTGTTCCGCCAGCCACTGAAACCATTCCCAGTTTTTTGCGAACCTGCGCGCTTCGATTGCATCCACGTAGGCGCTAAAATCGCCTGGCGGCACCAATTTGCTCAAACGCTCCGTTTGGTGTCACGCAAATTTGGTTTCCGTACCATGTGAGTTAAACCACAAAAAGCCGCAGGGTTAATGGCAACCCTGCGGCTCGTATATTCCCATCGCGTGTTGACTCAGTCGATAACGACCACGTGATCAATCATACGCAAATCGCCCATGTCTGCGTAATAAACGCGTACGCGAGCGCCGGGTTTGATCGCGGTTTGGACGATTTCGCCGGCTTTGTTCACAACGTGTCCACGCCCGTTGAGAACGTAACGAACGGGGTTATTGGAACGGTCCTCGCGAACAACGAGTGTTTTGGCAGGCTGATAACTGGCAGCCGCGCCTTCCTCCGTCGTCGTTCTGATAATTGTTCCGGTTACCTTTATCCGTTCCGTTGTGGTTGTGTTTTGTTTTTTATCTGTCGAGCTCGGCTGGGCGAATGCCAGCGGCGCAATCACCACACAACCAAGCGTTATAATTATTTTTTTCATGTTCGTCTCCTATGTTAATGATGTTCTGCTAGGCAAACGTCTGAAAGGAGTGAGGATGGGACAAGAGCCACTTCGTCTATTTCAGACGACCCACTTTGCACGCGCTGGGGAGGCCAAGCCGCGCCAAAGGGCCCCGACGCTGACGGTAGCAATTTGTTAGTAGATCCCGGGAACCAGGCGCCACGTATGAGAGCTGTAGGCAATGTACTCATGCCCAAAGTGCGCACGCAGTAAATCCTCTTCTGCATTAATACGGCAGATGAGAGGCGGAACAAACAACAGTGTAAGGATTACACCAACTCCAGAGCGAAAAGCCAGGCTCCACCCCAATGAGTTAATGAACAGCCCAAGATAGCTCGGGTGACGGACGATGCCGTAGACACCATTAGTTACCAGCGTGTGTCCCGACTGAATCGCGACCAAGCCGCTGAATCGTTGGCCCAGCACAAACACTGACCAGATCCGCAATGCACCTCCAGCAGCCGAGCCAGCGAATCGTGTCACCGTCAATCGTCCACAGCTCTTTGCGATCGGTGTATGCCGGCCGATACGCGTTGACCAATCCGATTACCACGAAGACGGGAATGACCCAGCGGTTGCCGCGGGCCTCGCGCACACCGGGGCTGAGATTTCCGCCAGCGAAAAACGCCAAACCGGAAAGCGAAAAGAGCACTGCCACGAGCGCGATCAGCGCCGGGTGAGAGAAGAACGACCGAAAACCAGCCCAACCAAGAATGGCAAGGCCAGCATAAACGCAGAAGCCGATCGCAATGGACGCTAATCGAAGAGCCGGGTTCATCATTGTTATTATTCTGCGATGATCCAATCACACAACTGAACGTGACTGCCAAGGTTTCACCATGGTCCACTTGACCGGTGACAGTACACACGAATCCACGTGGCAAAGGGCGGACCTGGTTCGAGCTCAGCTAGACGAGCAGAGCTTTTGGACGATCATGCATCAATTGCAGTATTTCACCTCTCTATGAGCGGCTTCTTCGAAGAATTGAGGCGCCGAAAAGTTTATCGGGTGGCGATTGCGTACGTCGTTGTGAGTTGGGCGCTCGCGCAGGGTCTGGCTCAGGTTCTTCCGGTTTTCGATATTTCGAACTCGGTGATTCGGGTTGTTATCGCGCTATTGCTGATCGGGTTTCCGGTCGCGCTTGTTCTCGCCTGGGTGTTCGATGTCACGTCGCAAGGCATCCGGGCAACTTCGACGCCAAGCGTGCCCGTTGCACGGCGTCGCCGCAATTTGATAATGTTGATCGCAATCGGCGTGATCATCTCCGTCGCGGCGGGTTTCTTTCTTTTGCCGCGAGCGTCAGCGCGCAAGGTCGACAAGTCGATCGCGGTGCTGCCATTTCAAAATCTAAGCGATGAGAAGGAAAACGCCTATTTCGCCGATGGCATGCAGGACGATATCCTGACCAATCTGTCAAAAATCGGTGATTTGAAAGTTATCTCTCGCACGTCGGTGATGTCATACCGCGACGGAGCGCGCAACGCGCGAGAAATCGGCAAATCGCTTGGTGTAGGCACGCTTTTGGAAGGCAGCGTCCGGCGCTCGGGCAACCGCGTCCGAGTGAACGTACAGTTGATTAACGCCAATAATGACGAGCACATCTGGGCGGAAGATTATGACCGCGAGTTAACCGACGTATTTGCAATCCAGACAGATCTGGCGCAAAAAATTGCCTCAGCCCTCCAGGCGAAACTGTCCCCGAACGAAAAGGCACGGCTCGATCGCCGGCCAACAAGAGATTCTGATGCTTATCTCCTCTATGTGCAGGCGCATGGCTATGCAAACCGACCAGATCGTTTCCGCGACACCTCATTAAAGGCCGAGGAGCTTTTCGAACAAGCAATCAAGCTCGATCGAAACTTTGCAGCTGCTTATGCTGGCCTCTCGATGGTGGAGAGCTGGTTATATCACGAGTCCGAGCCCATACCGGCCCATCGAGAAAAGGCGCGCCTCAACGCCGAAGAATCCCTGCGCTTGCAACCGAATCTTCCGGAAGGACATCTCGCGCTCGGGTTTTCGTACTATTATGGCGATCGCGATTACGAACGTGCTCTTAGCGAATTTGAGATCGCGAAGCGCGACCTGCCAAACGAAGCCGACGCCTACTCGGCGATCGCCGCCATTCAGCGACGTCAAGGCAAATGGGCTGAATCAACCGCGAATTTTGAAAAGGCCGTCTCTCTCGATCCAAAGAACGCAAACGTTCTTTTTAACCTTGGTCTCAACTACATGGCTCAGCGCGATTTCGAGACTGCTGACAAGATTTTTGATCGGGCTATTGCTGCGGACCCACAAGCGTTCGCTTCACGCGGAATGAAATCCGCTTTGGCAATCGCATGGAAGGGCGACGTCGGGTTCGTCGAAAAACAATTGTCCTTGGTGCCTGGGGAATTCGATCCAGACGGCCTCGTTACGGCAGCGCGAGTGGGGATTCTGATGCTACAACGGAAGTTCGCTGATGCTCTTAAATTGCTGCAGCAATTTCGCGGAGAGACATTGCTTTACCCAGACACTGGCCCTTGCCCAAAAGCTTTGTTGGAAGGGAGACTTTATCTGTATCAAGGCGATAAGACAAAAGCGCAAGCCGCTTTCGAACGCGCCAGACCTGTGGCGGAGCAACTTGTGCGTGACGCTCCCGGCGATCCTGGTCGTCACGTGCAGCTCGGTGCCGTTCTTGCAGGATTGGGTCTGAAAGAAGAGGCGGTTAACGAAGGCAGGAAGGCGGTCGAATCGGTGCCGGAATCTCAAGACGCCTTCGAGGGGCCGCAAGCCACCGCTGCACTTGCCGAAATCTACGCCTGGGTCGGAGAATACGACGAAGCATTTCGGCTCCTCGATCATTTACTCAAGGTGCCAAACGGCCTCACGGTGCCAGCGCTCAAACTCGATCCGGTATGGGATCCACTGCGCAAAGATCCTCGTTTCCAAGCTCTGATCGACAAATACGCAGCCACCCGCTAACGCCACGCTGTAGACTAAATATGAAAACGGCTTACGGACTCGGCATTCCGGAAACGCTCGAAGAGGTATGCGATCGAGATCGGGTCGCCTTGCTCGTGTACGACATGCAGGCCGGCATTTTGAGTCAGCTCAAAAACCCCGAGCAAATCACGCTACAAGTTCTCAAGGTCCTGATAGCTGCGCGAAAAGCTAAAGTGCGCGTGTTCTTTTCGCGGCATCTTTCGCTGCCAAAAGAACTCATGGGCATGTTTCAGTTTAGGATGGCCATGGCTTGGCAACTGACGGATTCGCCTGAACAGGTGAATCCGTGGTTTCTGCGCGACGCTCCCGAATTTCAGATCACGCCGGAACTGGAGCCGCGTGAAACTGAAGGCGTCTTCGACAAATTGACTATGTCAGCCTTCGAAGGGACGTGGCTCGACTTCGCTTTGCGAGATTGCGGCATCAACGCCTTTATCATCGTCGGCGTAGCGACCGAGATCGGGATCGAACCGACAGCGCGCCACGGAGCCGACCTCGGTTATATTCCCGTGCTGGTCACTGACGCGTGCGGCGCGGGTGATGAAGAAGCTGCCAAGCGCTCGATCGAAAGCTTAAAATTTACCGGCGACGCAATCTTAACTGATACGGCCACCATTTGTGCGGTTCTCGAGCAGCAACACTGACACTAGAGCAATCGGGTCCGAGTTGTCCGTACCTCTCACATCGGCCTCGACACCTGAGCACGGCGTGTTTGAAAAAGCGCGATCAGATGAAAGATCGTGAACATTGGCACGAGAAAACTCGGTACCATCGAGAGCGGTAAATGGCGCATAGGCGCGGCTGTCATCATTTGCGGCGTCACAGTTTGCAGAAGCCTTGGAAAAATCAGCGGCGCGATTGCACCCATGCCGACGGCCAAAACAGCAAAGTCGAAAATACCAAAGATATTCCAGGCGACGAACGGTTTGCTCGTGGCAAAGCGGGGATTTCGGGTGAGCGCAAGGGCGACCCATGGCGCAGTGACACCGATCGCCATGTCGCCAAGGCCAGCGGGCCAGGCGAAGTAACCGGGCAAAAATCCGAGCAGGTTCAGAGCGATGAATCCAACGCCCGCGAAACGCCACGATTGCGTTGCGGTGAGCAACGGCACATCAGCGGCCAATACGAGGTTGCGGAAGGAGCGCGAGGTCCAATAAGCAACGAGAAAGACGGCGATTGGAACGACGACCGCGGCCAATAAAGCCAGCGGCGGCGTCCCAGGGAGATTGATGAAAACTCCACGCGCCCCGAGCGTGAAACTTAGCGCGAACCAGAGAGCGAGGAGGATGAACACAGACGATCGCAGGCCCCGGTTCGTGCGAGGCGTGCTGCGAGTGAGCGGCAATGATACAGCAGAGTAAGACATAAGCGATGTTTCCTTTCCTCGTGACTTGCATTTTGCAAGTTATCCGCAGCGTGGCACCGTTACTTGCAATATGCAAGCTACAAATAAGACCCGTCGTAAACGCCCAGGCACTAGCAGACGCGGCAAACGCGCCACGGTGCAAATTCACCATCTGCGGTCACCGTGCCCGATCGCCAATCTGCTCGATGTCGCCGGAGACAAATGGTCGCTCCTCGTCGTGCGCGATTTGTTGCGTGGCCGGTCCACCTTCAACCAACTGCTCGAATCGCCGGAGAAAATCCCAACCAACCTTCTGGCCGATCGTCTGAAACGACTGGAAAAAGCAGGAATTCTTATGCGGACTCCTTATCAAAAGCGCCCGGTGCGTTATTCCTACACCCTGACGCAAAAAGGCAAAGAGTTGCAACATGTGCTTGATGTGGTGGTGCGATGGAGCAAGAAGCACATCGCCGGTGTCCAAACCTTTACGGATCTTAATTTGTAAGCACAGCAGATTTGAAGGGGTGCACAGGTGAAATACGAAAAAAATATGATTGCTGGAGACGGCTCGGATTTTCACGGAGCGCATAATTCCTCATGCTGGTTCAAGCGGAACAACTCGTCCAAGAAGGCCGCATCTTGGCCGGTGGACCGGTAGCTGCAAACAAATTGCACTTTACTTCATTGCAGATGTCGTATCGCCCCTAACAGCTGGGCCAGCTGGTTAAAGCTTGCCAATGCACACAGTCGCCGATACGCGGGTCACGCCGCTGATTGGGTTTAGCGACCGCTGCGCTCAGGTCGACGCGTGTTTCAACGCATGACAAACGATGAACCGCTTTGATCAGACGCGAGGTAAAAATTCTTCCCGCACAATCTTGCCGTTCTTTACGGTGTAAACGCCGACTTCGGATAGTTGGCGACGTTGTTTTGACTCTTTTTCGGCGACGTCGGCGTCGTATTGCACGACGAACCGATCATGTGCGACAAATGGTTCGCTCGCCTTGAAGCCATGGACTTCCATGGCGTTCACCCACCAATCGACTTTGCCGCGAACGCCTTCTTTCCCACGCGTTTCCGGTGAGCCGCCGCCCATGGCGTGGGCTTCCACGCTTACGATATCATCATCGTAGAGGTCCAGCGCTTCATACCAAGCTTGTTTGCGAACCAACTCCACCACTTTTTTTGCAACTTCTTCGGTACTCATTTTTTTCTCCTTTGTTGTACATCGACAATTTATTTGCCGACAAATTGTTCGAGCCGATCGATAACACTATTCCAACCCCGGTTGTGACGATCGCGCGATTCTTCGCTTGGCAATTGAACATGGGTTAAGCGCAGTTCGGTGCCGCTATCTCGATCAGAAAATTCGACCGATACGACGCTGGTGTAATTTTCCCACGCTTCATCGTCATCCCATTTCCAGGTGAAGACAAGCTTCCTTCCCGGAATGAGCTCCCGATATTCGCCGAACACGCTCATTTTCTCGCCTTCCTGGTTGATCAGGTCCCAGCGATACTTCCCACCGATCCGCGTGTCGGCGACAATCTTGAGCGTTTGCACCTCTTTCGGCCCCCACCACTCCTTTAGTTGCACCGGATCTGTCCATGCGCGGAAAACGCGCTCACGCGGCGCGTTGATGAATCGTTTAATTTCTAACCTGGTGGTTTCTTGTGTTTTCATTTTGATTTTGAAATGGCGGATACTCGGTGAACTTCGGCAAGTTGGGATCCATGAAATCCCACGGCTGTGCTTCCGATGTGAAGATGTCCATTTGCGGACGAAACCAACTCAGATCGTCCAAACTAGAGGCTTTGATGCCGATAAATTGCGAAGCGGAATCACTCTGCCCGATGATGGGACAGCCGCGCTCAACGCAAAAGCCGCGGTTGTTATGACCGCCCATTGCGCTGGAAACTGAATGGTAACGGAGCGCGCCTCGTGTCAGTTTGAACGCGGTAGAGGGCACGACTACACCCGGAGAAAAAGGACTGTCGGTGAATCGTTGACAGTCGCGGCAATGGCAATTCAGCATCGCGAGCGGTCCTGCCACGCATTCGTAACGAATCGCGCCGCACGTACA
>QHPE01000171.1 GCA_003218945.1 Verrucomicrobiota bacterium
GTTCTCTTTGTCTTCATCGAGGACCGCAAGATGTTCATCCAAGTCGGCTACGGCTTGGAAGGGGTGCTCCCCGACGCGACGGCATTCGATATCACGGAACGCCATATCAAGCCCCTGTTCCGGGCTGGCAATGATGAAGCTGGTCTTGCCACCGGGATCGACCTGATCTGCAAGGCCATCCGGGGCGAGTACAAAGGATCCGGAAAAACTGTGGCGGAACGGCACAGCGGCGGAGGATTTTCCGGTGTTCTTCCGTTCATCATCTTCGTCATCGTGCTGATCATCATTTCCCGGGTGATCCGAAAACTTGGGGGCTACAGCTATTCATCGCGAGGTGGCGGTCCGGTGTTTATCCCGAGCGGCGGCGGCTGGTCGTCCGGTGGCGGCGGTGGCGACAGCGGCAGCTTTAGCGGGTTCAGTGGTGGCGGCGGAAGTTTCGGAGGAGGCGGCGCGGGATCGAGCTGGTGACAAATGCGAACGCGGGAATTCCTCAGTAAGCTTGAGCACGACCAGATCGTCGAATCGATTCGCGAAGCGGAATCGAAAACTTCCGGTGAGATTCGCGTTGTGATCCAGCGCGGCAAGTTGAAGAGTGATCCCCTTCTTGCGGCGCAGAAGAAGTTTCATCGGCTCGATATGCACAAGACGCGCGAGCGCAACGCGGTGCTGATCTTCGTGGCGCCGCGTGTATATCAATTCGCCGTTGTTGGCGATCAAGCGATTCATGAGAAATGCGGCGAACAATTCTGGCAAAGCGTTGTAGAAAGAATGCGCGCGCATTTTCAAACCGAGAAGTTCAGTCACGCGTTGGTCGAAGCGATTCAGGAGATTGGGAGCGTGCTGGCCAGGCATTTTCCTAAGAGTTCGACAGATAAAAATGAACTGCCGAATGAAATCGCCGAAGATTGACTGGTAGGGACGGCCGCCGGGCCGTCCTTCCATCGGAAACGGCGCGCCCGGCGGTCGCGCTCTACCGTCTATCGCCCCTTGCAAAATTGCGGATTTAGGCTTTATTCCAAGCTCCGCAGCGAGTTTTTGAAATTACGCCGTTGGTCCCTGGGTCTCCATCGCTGGATGTGAGGCCGCACTCGCCAGGGGGAACCCGGCGAAAGGAATTGCAGATTTAAGATTGTAGATTTTCGATTGTAAGGGAGTCGCCAAGGCGTCTTTCTCGTTTCAAATCGCAAACCGGCAATCGCCGATCTGAAATTAATATATGCCAATCCGTTACGGTCGTTTTGAAATGCCGAAGACTCTCACGAAAGATGAGAGCACAGCCACAGATACCTATGCAAAGTTCATAGCCGAGCCGTTCGAAGCCGGCTACGGCCACACCGTTGGGAACTGTCTCCGACGTGTCCTGCTTTCGTCGCTCGAAGGCGCAGCGATCACCGCAATAAAAATTCAGGGTGCGCAGCACGAGTTCGCCACATTGCCCGGGGTCGTTGAGGACGTAACCGACATCGTTCTCAATCTTAAGAAAGTGAAATTCAAAGTGGACGGTCAGGACCATGAGCCAAAGAAACTGTCACTCACCATAAACAAAGAAGGCGAAGTCACTGCCGGGGACATTCAGACCATTCAGGGTTTTGATGTGCTGAACCCGAAGCAGTTGATTTGCACCCTGGATCGAAAGCACAAATTCGACGCCGAGCTCGAGGTGCGCGTAGGTCGCGGATTTTCTACCGGCGAGGAAAACAAACGCCCCGATCAACCGATCGGGCTCATCCCCATCGACTCCCTCTTTTCGCCCGTGACGCGCGTGAAGTATGCGGTGGAAAACACTCGAGTCGGTCAACGCACCGATTACGACAAACTGATCCTGGAAGTCTGGACCGATGGGCGCTTGACGCCGGATGAGGCGTTGCTCCAGGCATCCGCCATTTTGCGGCATCACCTCGACGTCTTTGTGCATTACAACGAGGAAGTAATCGAATTTGACCAGACGCCAGCCGGCGTGAGCGAAGAAAACATCAAGCTGAAGAAGCTGCTCAACATGAGCGTAAACGAGATAGAGCTGAGCGTGCGCGCAGCCAATTGCTTGAACAATGCAAACATCACCACTGTCGGGCAGCTTGCCCAAAAGACCGAGGCGGAAATGCTGAAGTATCGGAACTTCGGCAAGAAATCGCTTAACGAGATCAAGGACAAACTGCAACAGCTTGGGTTGAGCCTTGGAATGAAGTTCGAGCCGGGTCTGATTGATTTGCCTGTGGCCACCGACGGCGCTGTGCCGAACGCTGCCCCCGCTGGCAAAGAATAAACGTCTGTGCGAATGTCGCGTTTCGCTGCGTATGAGACATCAAAAAAAGACGATCAAGCTGGGGCGAACCGCTGAGCATCGCCGGGCGTTACTCGCCAATCAGGTCTGCGCTTTAATTCAACATCAGCGAATCACAACGACGCTGGCCAAGGCCAAAGCAGTTCGTCCTCTCGCCGAGCGAATGGTGACCCTCGGTAAGAACGGCTCGATCCACTCGCGCCGGACGGCGCTGGCCGTGCTGCGGCAGAAAAGCTCAGTGAAAAAATTGTTCGACGATATCGCGCAGCGATCAGCCGAACGCAATGGCGGCTACACGCGCATCGTCAAACTCGGCGCGCGCAAAAGCGATTCTGCGCCCATGGCGTTCATCGAATGGGTGGACGCGGAGGAGGTCGCGGAGGAAAAGCCCGGGAAAGAAAAGAAAGCGAAACGCAAAGAGGCCGAGCCGAAAAAGCCTGAAGCCGAACAGTCCAAACCGGAAGAGCCGAAGGCTGAAGCTCCGGCTCCGAAAGAGGAAAAATCCGCTGCGCCACCGGCGGAAGAACCGAAGCCGAAAAAGCGACGCTGGTTCGGCAGGAAGTCAGACGAGAGTTAAAAACTCTTGTGGCGTTTCGTGCAGTCTAGCCGATGCGACTGTCATCCTCCCCAATGGCAGCGTACCTGCGTGGTGTTGATTTTGAAGAACAAACAAATCGACCACGATAAACGGGATAGCTGGAAAGCGTCACTTTGCAGCATCCAGCCTCTGCCGAAGCATCTTCAGCAATGGGCCTAGGCTGCGTGACAACGCCTCGCGCCCTTGGCGCTTGATCGATGCCTGAAAGCTTTCGTGGCTCTCCGAAACACCCTGACAGGTTGTGCTCGTGTCGCCGTTGTGCGTTCGCGTTTATGAATGGCGACCATCTATCGCAATCCAGCAGCGTATCTGCGCGGAGCGAGTTTCGGCGGCCGTTTCCCATTCACAATCGCGCCTGCCACAGGGACGTATGAAAGTTCCTGACCATCCACGGCACAACGCAACATGAGTCCGCCACGGCTCATATCGCCGCGGCCGACAAATGCCGCCGGAAATCGCAGCCGGTCGCCGAAAGTTGTCAGCAAGATTTCAACGTACTTGCCGGTGGCGATGCTGCCGAGAAGAACCACTTCGCTTTGTGCGGGCAGTTTGGTCGCGAGACGCCGCGCGTCGCGCTCGATCGGCAGCCGGTAGCGCGGATCGCTCTCGTGAATATCCACCTCTGCAAATTCGCGCAGATCATCGAGACGAATTCGCGTTCGTGCATCGATCAGGCCGCGTGTTGGCGTAATGACAAGCACACCGGGAGTTCCGCGCCCTGGTCGCGCAAACGCCGTGGCGTAAGCAATTTTTCCGCGAAAATAGAGCCCGCTCAAAAAAGTGAATACGTCCGCGATGGGCGCGCCGCTTTTGCCGCGCAATCTTCGCGCGAGCGGAAACTGCGCCTGCTCGCGCAAAATCATTCGCGCTCGTTCGCCTCCGGCGTACGCGGGCGACAGAAGAAAAATCCGGTGACCAACCGCCTTTTCCATTGGCGATTTTCACCTCTGCCGAACTTCGCTGCAACCCGCCATTCCCAGCTTGCTTTTTAAAGCGCGAATGAAGAATAATGCGCCATGCGTTTGATGTGGCCATTCAAATCCCGGAACGGCAATCATCGTAATGGGGACGATTGCCACAGCGAGAGGCTTAACGGCTTCACCGGTGACGCATGCCCCGATTTCTTGTGCGTAGGCGCGCAGAAAGCCGGCACCTCCTGGCTTTATCGGCAACTGGAGCGACATCCCGATTTCTGGATGCCTCCAGTGAAGGAATTGCATTACTTCGATCAGTTGAACAAAACGAAGCAATTTCATCCGCCACGTAACGGAGACGAACGCGACGCTTCGTTTCTAGAGAGTATGGAGGACCTGAGGGGACGCTTTTATCTCGATCTGGACAGTTACGGTCGATTGTTCTGTCACAAAGGGACGCTTCTCTCGGGGGACATTTCGCCCGCGTACTCGACTCTGAGTGATGAAGTCATCGAGCGAGTCGTCGATCGCTTCCCTAATTTGAAGGTCGTTTTTCTGGCGCGCGATCCGGTCGAGAGAGCCTGGTCTCAATTATCCATGGGCGTTCGCCTTGGGATGATCAGTCCGTTCGATGCGACCGATGCTGAGGAAGTGATTCAGAATTTGCTCAATCCGGGTGTGCTGGTCCGGTCCCACCCTAGTAAAACCGTCGCGCGCTGGAAGCGTTACGTCAGTCCGGAGCAGTTTCGCGTCTATTTCTTCGACGATCTCAAAGAAAATCCCACCGAATTGCGTCGTTCGATTCTGCTGTTTCTGGGCGGTGATCCAAACAAGGCAAGCGGCGGAACAAAGCCGCACGATAATAGCGATGCAGGCCGCGACAAACTCCGGTTGACCGCAAACGTGCGCGACCGAATGGCTCGGTTTTTCGAACAGGAACTTAAAGTATGTGCCTTGGAGCTTGGCGAACGCGCGAAAACCTGGCCGGCCCGCTATGGTTTTTCATTACTGCTATTCTTGTGGGACATGCTGGACGACAGCATCGATCTCTTTTTCTGGTGCGATTGGATAAGCTGACGCGTCCAATAGCCCAGCACTCCATTTCGTCCTATCCTCCGGTCAGGCGTGCCTCTGCCAGATCGAGATCGCGCTGGATGCGCCGCAATGCGTCATCGTTAATCACGCGCTCATTTCGCAAACGAATAATGGTCTTTCGCTCCACGCGCAGCGCCTGGTGCTGCAAACGCTGATACCGCGGTGTGGCGATTTCGCCCCGGCAATCGTCGGGATTGTCCGCGCATATTTCCAATTGCTCGATCCGTTCGTCGTATTCAGCGCGCAGACGATCTACCGCGTCGGGGGGAAAGTCGCCGTTGGCACGCGCCTTCTCGATCCATTCAAGCGCGGCCTTGTTTGCTTCCAATCTCGCCAATCGCTCTTCGTCATCCGTTTCTGCATCGTGTGGAATGCCGAACTTCCGAATCAACAGCGGTAACGTGAGGCCTTGTAACACGAGCGTGACCAGGATCACTGAGAAAGCGACAAACAAAATGTAATCGCGTCCCGGAAACGGCCGGCCATTGGGTAACGCCAGCGGCAGTGCAAATGCTGCCGCAAGTGAGACCACGCCGCGCATGCCGGTCCAACCGACGATGGCAATGTGCTGCCATGATTGAATCGCGTCGCGCCGACGTCGTTCGCTTTTGATCAGACGTGACAGATAGGCGGCGGGCGTCACCCACACAAAACGAACTAAAATCACGGCCGTACAGATGATGCTTGCACTGAGAATCGCGCCTGTTAGCGATTCGCGATTCCACGCGCGCAGGATACCTGGAAGTTGCAGGCCAATGACGATAAAAACGAACCCGTTAAGGAGGAAAACGATCGTTTCCCAAAATGCGTAAGCTTGCAGGCGTGTTCGGGCAGTGATCATGAGCGGCGAGTGCCATCCAAGGAAAATGCCGGCAGCGACTGTCGCCAAAACACCAGAGGCGTGCAGGTGTTCAGCCGTCAAGTACGCGATGAAAGGAGTGAGCAGCGAGATTGTGATCTGGACCGGTGGATCGTCCAGATGGCTCTGCACCCAACGCATCGCCACGCCGACAAGCAATCCAATTCCGATACCGGCAGCAGCAGCCCAGAGAAAACGCGACGTCGCGTACGCTGGCGAGAAAGTCCCGGTTACGAGTGCGGCGACCGCAAACTGTAGGGCGACCAGCGCGGTAGCATCATTCACCAGGCTCTCGCCCTCGAGGATTACCTGGATGCGATGCGGGACGCCAAGTCGGCGGATAATCGTGGCCGCCGCGACCGCATCTGGCGGCGAAACAATCGCGCCGAGTGCAAACGCAGCGGCCAAGGGCAGCGCCGGCACGATGGAATGCGCGATCCCGGCGACTGCCAATGTTGTCGCAAGCACCAAGCCGATCGCCAGCAGAAGTATCGGTCGCAGATTCCGCCGAAAATCACGCCACGATGTGAACAACGCGGCTGGATAAATCAGCGCTGGCAGAACAAAGTAGAACACTACGTCGGGATTCAGTCTGACCTCCGGCAACCCCGGCACGAAACTCAAAGCGAGCCCGCCAAGAACGAGCACGATCGGGTACGGCAGCGCAATCTTGTGCGCCAACACGGCCAGAGCTGCGACGGCTGCGAGCAAAAGAACAATGATTTCTGCCTGGTGCATGTCAGATCGGTTGTTGTTGTAGGCGGGGTCGGTGACCTCGGTGTTCTCCGGCGAGAAGGATCTCATCAACCGCGGTCAACGGCCGCGGCTACAGCCTTGGCCTTGGCTCGCGAGCGGTTCGCCTGAAGCTCCGCCAGATGTTTTTCCGACCACCGGCAAAGCCCCTGCAACGGCTCAATCAAGGTACGCCCCAACTTCGTAAGCGAATATTCCACTTTCGGCGGCACGACAGGATGAACAGTGCGGTGCACAAGACCGTCGCGCTCCAGGCTGCGCAGCGTCTGGGTAAGCATTTTCTGCGAGATTCCGCCGATCTCGCGCTGAAGCGCGGCATACCGCATCGTGCCGCCGGCAAGAATCTGGATGACGAGCGCAGTCCATTTGTCAGCAATGCGGTCGAGCACGAGCCGTGAGGGACACCGTGGGTCGAGTACAGAAGGAACAGACGAACCCTTTGGCATGGCTTCTGTGTAAAACGACACCTTAGCAGGTGCAAGCGGGAAGGTAACACCCCAAATAGTGCGTATAGTCGCAAATCATCTGTAGTTGACTGCTGGTTTCGTAGCCCGAAATTAAACCATGAGCATCACAGCTCCTCCGAAAAATAATACTGGTTCGATCGATTTTCTCCTCAACCAAATGGACACTGGCGCTTCACAACCTGTTCGTGGCGAAATGCAACCGGACGACTCGGATTTGCTCGATGCATATTCGCGCACGGTGGTTGCCGCCGTCACGCGTGTCGCGCCCGCGGTAGTTAACATCGAGGTAGCACAACGCGTGAAGGCACGACGTGGCGAGCGCGAAGTCAGCGGGAACGGCTCCGGCTTCGTCATCGCGCCGGATGGATTTATTCTGACTAACAGCCACGTTGTCCACGATGCGAAGACCATCAGTGTAAACCTGCCTGATGGACGCGAATGTCCAGCCAAATTGACAGGCGACGATCCGGACACCGACCTGGCCGTCATTCGAATCGACGTGTCGCAGCTCGCGCATGTCCGATTGGCTAATTCCGAGAATTTGCGGGTTGGCCAACTGGTGATCGCGATTGGAAACCCGCTCGGATTTGAAGCGAGCGTGACTGCCGGGGTGATCAGCGCGCTCGGTCGCTCGATGCACGCGCAATCTGGTCGCTTGATCGACAATATCATTCAAACCGACGCCGCGCTGAATCCCGGTAACTCCGGCGGGCCGCTGGTCAATTCAGCGGGTGAAGTTGTGGGTATAAATACCGCCATGATCCGGCCTGCGCAGGGCATCTGTTTTGCCATCGCCAGTAACACGGCGAAATTCGTCGCCGGCTGGCTTATCAAAGACGGAAAAATCCGGCGCAGCTACATCGGTGTCGCCGGCCAGAACGTGCCGATTCACCGACGGATCGTCCGGTTTTACGGTCTGCCCCTCGAGACCGGTGTCCTTGTTGTTTCGGTTGAGAAGAATAGCCCTGCCGAACGCGCCGGAGTGCGCGAAGGCGATCTGATCGTGGCATTCAATGACCAGCCTATCGGCAGCGTGCACCATCTGCACAAAATTTTGGTTGGCGAACAAATCGGCGTCGGCGCCAGCCTAACAATTGTTCGCCATACCGAGAAATTAGAGCTGCCGATTCTGCCAGCGGAATCACGAGCACAAGAGTAGCGCGAGCCTCTGGCTTGCGATTTCCCGCGCAACCGAGACGGTTAAGCTACTTTACCCGATGAAGATCCTCGTCATTGGCAATGGGGGCCGTGAACACGCTCTTGCATGGAAACTGCGGCAATCGCCGCATGCCGACCGGATTTTCTGTGCGCCGGGCAACGCGGGCACGAGTCAAATTGCCGAGAACGTTCCGATCCGCGCCAGTGATTTGCCGGGGCTCGTTGGCTTCGCGAAACAAAACCGCGTTGATCTGACAGTGGTCGGACCGGACGATCCGCTCGCGGCTGGAATCATTGATCTGTTCGCGGCCGAAAAGTTGCGCGCGTTTGGTCCGGACAAATCCGCAGCGCGGATCGAGTCGTCGAAAATTTTCGCAAAGGAATTAATGCGCGCACGCAAAATCCCCACTGCCGAAGCGCGCACGTTTTCCAATAGCAAAGAAGCGCTCCGTTATTGTGAGCAGGTGAAATTTCCGGTGGTGATCAAGGCCGATGGGCTTGCACTGGGCAAAGGCGTCATCATCGCCAGGGATTCCGCCACAGCGAAAGCGACGATCGATGAGATGATGAATCAACACCGCTTTGGCGATGCCGGCCGGAGAATCGTCATCGAGGAATTCTTGCACGGCACGGAATGCTCAATGCATGCACTGTTGGACGGAAAACATTATGTTCTGCTCGAGTCCGCTCGCGATCACAAACGCGCCTGGGATGGCGATCAAGGACCCAACACGGGAGGGATGGGCAGCTTCAGTCCTGCCAATAATTGGAACAGCAAGTTGCAATCGCTGTTCGATAGCGAAATCATGGAACCGCTGCTGCACGGCCTGCTTCAAGAATGCGTCACCTTTCGGGGCCTTCTTTATCCTGGGTTGATCATTACCCGCGATGGACCGCGCGTGCTGGAGTTTAATTGCCGCTTCGGGGACCCCGAGACGCAGGCGCTCTTGCCGCGAATGAAATCAGACCTGTTGCCGCTGTTGGAGGCGACGATTGACGGAACAATCGAGCGATGCGCGATTGAATGGGACGCGCGCACTGCGGTTACCGTTGTTCTCGCGTCTGCCGGGTATCCTGGCAAATACGAAACTGAAAAATCGATTTCAGGTCTCGACGAGGCAGCCAAGCTTGATGACGTGCAGATTTTCCATGCGGGGACAAAGCGCGACGGCGACGAAGTAAAAACTGCTGGGGGCCGCGTCCTCGCCGTCACTGCACTTGGGTTGACTCTCGAAGCTGCACGTGCACGCGCATATCAGGCCGTGTCGCGTATTGATTTCGAAAACCGTCATTACCGTCGCGACATTGCCCTGAATGCTGTTGCGGCTAACGTGACCGAATTATTGTGATGTCTCGATTTTTGCTGGCGATATTTCTTGTCTTTCTTCTCGGTGCGAATCTGGCCGCCCAATCGCCAGGACCGACATCCGCGGGGCAGACTGGACCAAAATCGCCTCCACAGCCGACGCCTTCCCCCTCGGCTACGGCAACTGCGGAACAGTTGGTTGACTCGTTAGGCCCAGCTGATCTGCAGGCGTTCATCACCTTGCTGAAGTCTAATTTTACCGATCCGGACGCGATCACCGACACGGAGTTGAATAGGGCGACTGTTCAGGGCTTGTTGGCGCGGCTGCCTCGGGGGATTACCCTTTTGGCAGAAAAAGAAGGCGTCCCCGCCGCGGCCTCGGGCGAGTTCTACAGTGAGCTGATTGCGGGACGCACCGGATACGTGCGATTGGGATCATTGACCAACGCCAATCTTCAGGCGCTGGACAAAGCTTTGAGCGGTTTTGCTGCAAAGAAAGTGAATGATCTTATCGTGGATCTTCGCGCCAGTTCCGCGACGAGTGATTTGTCGTTGGCTGCGGACTTCGCGAAACGATTTTGCCCGAAGGGCAAACCGATCTTCACCGTAAGTAAACCGGCAGGACATCAAGACCGCGTGTTTAGTTCCGACCGTGAGCCGATATTTCGCGGCCTGCTAATGGTCCTTACCGATAGCGATACTAGTGGCGCTGTCGAAGCGATCGCGTCCGCGCTCCGCTTTTACAACAAGACACTAATCATCGGCCAACCCACTGCGGGTCGCGCCGCCGAATACTCGGATCTACCGTTGCCCGGCGGCAAAATTTTGCGTGTCGCCGTGGCTGAAATGATTTCGCCTGACGGGCGTTCATTATTTCCCGAAGGCGTAACCCCGGATTTGCCCGTCGAGATGTCGTTGACAGAAAAGCGACAGATTTTTCAGTCGAGCAGCGAGAAGGGAATGGAATCGTTCATTTACGATGCGGGTCGGCCGCACATGAATGAAGCTGCGCTCTTGGCCGGGACAAATCCCGAGTTAGAAGCCGCCGAAGCTGCGCAGCAACGTCGCGGCCATGCGCCGGAAAAACCGCCGCCTCACGATCCAGTTTTACAGCGTGCGCTGGATGTAGTGACCTCGCTGGAAGTTTATCAGAAACGATAAACGGCGCTCACGCCGTCTTCGATTTCGTTTGTACGGCCTCTGCGTCCACGCTTCGTTCCGTTATGCGTGCGCTTTATTCAGTTGACGAAATTATTCGATTTTGTTCAGAATCAGCGACGTGACTCCGCTCGAGGAACGTATCGGGTATAAGTTTCGCAACTCGCTTTTGTTGGCTGAAGCGCTCACGCACCCAAGCCTCGGGCACGAAGCGCAGCGGTATCACTTCGATTATCAGCGTCTGGAGTTTCTTGGCGACGCGGTGCTCCAACTCGTGATCACAGAGTATTTGTTCGGCAGTTTTCGAGTCGCAGCGGAAGGACAACTTACGAAACTGCGTTCGCGGTTGGTATCTCGCGATGCGTTGAGGACGCATGCTGCTGCGCTCGATCTGGGACGTTACATCTTGATGGGCCGCGGCGAAGAAGCCAGTGGCGGACGGGAGCGGACGTCCACCTTAGCCGACGCATTCGAAGCGCTCATCGGCGCGCTTTACCTTGATGGCGGCCTCGAAGTGGCCAAAGACTTCATTCTAACGCAGACCCGCGACGATTTGCAGAAACTGGCCGAAGAGCCGGTGGACATCAATCCAAAGGGCGATCTTCAGGAGCTGTTGCAGAGCATCTCACCTCACAGCCCGGTTTACGAATTAATTTCGCAGAGCGGTCCCGAGCACGAGAAGACATTCATCTCACAAGTTGTCTGGGAGGGAATTATTCTTGGCCAGGGCAGCGGCCGAAGCAAGAAACAGGCGGAGACCGCGGCAGCGGTCGAAGCGTTGCAGTGGAGGCGTTGGGAGAAAAAGTAGCCCGGGGTCGGTGACCCCGGGCGCCGCGAGCACCGATCGCGGCTACAGCCAATGCCTGAGTGCGTCAAGAATGTCCCCAGATTTTGACGTCCAACGGAAACGCCGCGCGATCGATCTGGTCACAAATCTTTTGGCCCGTTCGACCGCCTGTTCTAACGAAAGACCGCACGCCAGACCAGCCGTAATTGCTGCAGAATAGGTGCAGCCGGTGCCGTGTGTGGCGACGTCCCGCACAAACGGCGCTGAAAACTCCGTTAGTCGGCCATTGTGAAAAAGTAAATCGATTGCGTCATCCCCTTGAAGGTGACCACCTTTCAACAAGATCGCGCAGCCAAATTGCTTCGCGAGCGCCTTCGCCGCTCTCTGCATCTGTTGCCGTCCTCTGATTCGCGTTCCAAGCAACAACCTCCCTTCGTCCAGATTCGGCGTTACAAGCGTCGCCAACGGAAACAGCTCGTTTTTGTAAGCGTCAATAGCTGCGGGTTCGAGGAGACGATCGCCACTGCTCGCAATCATTACCGGATCGACCACGAGTGGGATACGTTGCCTGGTGCTTTGAAGCTCCCTTGCCACGGCGGAGATGATCTCAGCCGAACAAAGCAGACCGGTTTTGATCGAACCAACCTCGAAATTTTTGAGCAGCACCGCAATTTGCTTGCGAACCATTTTCGGGGTGACTGCTTCAACCCGCGAAACTTTCCCTGGAATTTCTGCGACGACGCACGTCACAGCGGTCAGTCCGTAAACGCCGAGCGCGGCAAAAGTCTTCAGGTCTGCCTGAATACCGGCGCCGCCGCTGCAATCGGAACCGGCGATGGTGAGTGCGACCGGGACTGTAGTGACGCTCTGTGAGCGCCGACTGCGTTGCTTACCCATTGGATTCGGCGCTCAGAGAGCGCCGCTACAAATCAAGCGCCATTTCCGTCATTGCCAATGGCTTCAACCGGGCAGCCTTCCATCGCTTCTTTGCAGAGCCCTTCCTCCTCTGGACTCTCTGGCTGCTTGTAAACGTAGGAGTGGCCGCCGTCGTCATTCCGCTTGAAGTTTGCAGGAGCGGTTTCGCGGCACAAATCACAATCGATGCATTGATCATCGACATAGAATTTGCCCGGTACGTTCTCGGGATATTTATTCGCGGCGTCGGCCATGTTTTCCCTGATGGTGAAGCGGAACGTTAGGAGGAAAGACTTCTAACGCAAGAATGTGCCCGCTGATTGGTTCAGACGCAACCGTAACGTGGCGCTAGCAGATCTCCTCAAACATCAAAGACATTGACTGTTCAAAAGGAAAGAGCATGATGGCCGACTCTTTAGCGAGACCCGAGCGACTTCAACCCAACACTTTCACCCTTCAACCCTCTCTGCATGAAAAAGGAAAGTGAGAAGAACCTGCGCGCGTTTGCAGCCGAGCTGGCGATCTATGCGGTTCTGGTCACCGCTTATTTTTTCCTGGTCCTGCATCTTTTGGGCAACTGGCTGTATCAACTCGACTTGCATCACCGCGTCCTTTACGCGGTAGTCGCGCTCCTGCTCATTGTCGGTCAAGCCATTGTGCTGGATGCACTAACGGCTCTGTTGTTCCGGATTCTGCGCCGACGTTGGAGATAACTCATGTTTTTTCCGATCTCCCATTCGTACATCAACCCGCTCTATCTGGTCGTCGTCGGGTTTCTCATTGGAATCCTGGGCGGCTTCTTTGGCGTGGGCGGGAGTTTCATTGCCGGTCCGGCGCTGCGCCTGATGGGAGTGGATTGGAATTATGCGGTGGGAACCGACCTGGCGCACATCGTCGGGAAATCGATTGTCGCGGCCAGGCAACACCGCACCTTGGGCAATGTCGATCTCAAGCTGGGACTCATCATGGCTATTGGAACCATCGGTGGAGCCGAAGGGGGTGCGCAAGCTATTCAGGCACTGAAGCGCGCAGGGAATGTGAACACCGTTGTCAGTTGGGTGGCCATTGTTGTCTATTTTAGCATTTCGATCTTCATGCTCTGGGAGAGCCAGAAAACATTGAGATCACGCAAGGGCCGATCGCTAAACGCTGCCGAACCGAAAGCAGACCATTCGGCATTCGGGCCAGTCACGGAAAGGATCCAACGAATCAGAGTTTGGCCAATGGTTAGCCTGCCCACGTCAGGCATACAGGAAATTTCTCTCTGGATCATACTTCTGGTCGCGCTTGTTGGTGGGTTTTTCAGCGGGTTTCTCGGCGGCGGCGCAGGCTACATCCGAATGCCGTCGATGGTTTACGTGCTCGGCATTCCCACTCATCTGGCTGTAGGAACGGACCTTTTTGAGATCATAATCTCAGCCAGTTACGGAACATTCACTCACGCGATCAAGGGAAACGTCGATATTCTGATCGCACTGGTTATGCACACCGGGGCAGTCATCGGCGCGCAGATAGGTGTGGTAGCTACCCAATATTTTGCCGGCCCGAAAATCCGGCTCGCTTTTGTGCCGCTGCCGTTGATCGGAGTGGCCATCGTCCTTTACACGCTCTTGACTGGGCACAAGCTCTAGCCATGAAGATTTTGATTTGCAGCGACGGGACATCCTCGGCGGAAACCGCAGCTCACTTCGCAGGTTTATTGGCCAGGCCGCTCAACGCCGAGACCACGCTGCTTGGAATCGCGGAAGTCTCAGGAGACGAGAAGCCGCTGCGCGATGTGCTTAATACCCAGGCGCAATCGCTCCGGCAACGCGGCGTATCGCCGAGCGTTGTCGTGCAGTCAGGTGAGCCGGTGTGGCAGATCGTTCAGCAAACATCGAACACCAAATACGATCTCGTGGTGATCGGCGCACGTTGGACTGGCGCGGTGGGAGATTACTGGCGATCAAAAAAAACCTACGAAGTAATCAAAGCGATTCAGCCGCCGGTGCTGGTAGCAATTGGCGAACGGAAAGAATTGAAGCGCTTCGTGGTTTGCACAGGTGGAAAAGAATACATCGAGCGAGCGGTCCAATTTACCGGCAAACTGGCCGCGGCGGTAGGCGCATCCGTGACCCTGCTTCACGTCATGGCTGAGCCGCCGGCGATGTACGCCGATCTCGTACGGATGGAAGAAAATGTCCCTCAGTTACTTCAATCAAAGTCGGAGTTGGGGACGAATTTGCGCCGTCAAAAGAGAGAACTCGACCGGCTCGGCGTCCCCGCTGAAGTGCATCTCCGCCACGGAATCGTCATCGATGAGGTGTTCGAAGAAGTGCGAGAGGGCGATTACGACTTAATTGTCACCGGCACATCACAGGCTCGCGGGCTGCTTCGACATTACATCATGGGCGACCTAACCCGGAGTATTTTGAACCGTGCCAATGTCCCTGTGCTCGTCGCACGCGCCGGCCCGCCAAAAGCGACTCGAACGCTCTGGAAAGCAATCAAAGGCTTGTTTAGTCCGCATTAAATTCTGTGGCCACGTGCCAGCGTGCCGCGCCGAACCGTATGGCAGGCGGCCGGTCGACTTGGTAGAAGCCATCGCAAAAGTGCCCAGTGCGGTGTTGAAGTCACCTGTCGTGTGGAGTTGGAGAGCCTGGAATCCCTCGGCGGTATTATCGGACCAGTCGTGTTGTTGTAGAGCGCCTGGTCCCCCATGGCCGTGTTCTGGAACCCGGAGGTGTTGTTATAGAGAGCGTCAGAACCTACCGCCGTGTTGTCGCTCCCGATTGTGTTGCTAATGAGCGTGTCTTGACCGAGGAAAGTGTTACTCGGGTCGGGAAAGCCGCAGCCTTGCTGGCACGTCGCTCGCGCTTGCGACGAAAGCGCAAAGCATGCGAGCGCAAACGGGATGAGAAGCACACCACGCCGCCAGAGCGTGCACTTACGAATTTCCAATGGGCTGAATTGATGTCTGAGTGGAGTTTGTTTCATAGCAGTTTTCCGTTTACCTGGTCATTGTGCCTACAACTTCAGGTCTGAAAGAGGGGGAAAACACCCAGGATAAGCGTTCCCGCTCGATCCAGATCTATTTGACGACTGAAGATTTCACCGCCTTGCGCCGACCTGTGTCAAGCAAATGTGAGACCGGATTCCGAGTAAAGGTAGTGTTGGTCAATTGTCAGTTGGCGGGTGGGGCGCATGAAGGCCAACCTGGGTTTACTCTGGTTTTTGCTAAAGCGGTTTTGCTCCACCAATGGGCCCAATCGGCGTGATGCGTTTGAAGCCAGAGCAGTTGCGCGAGATGCTCGGCGCCGGGTCGGGTCCAACTGCGGCCCTGGCGTTTGAAGCGGCGAGCGATGTGCACCTCGATATTCTTTTCAATGACCCCGCTGCCACTTCGCACCGGGGCCAGGCGGCGGCCTAACGAACGGCGCAGTGCTGAGGGAATGCTGTGCCAGTTGTCGATCCCGTCTCGGTTACCCAGGATGTAGCCAAAGAGCGCGTTAAATTCTATGGGGCGCATGTGGCGATAGGGGCTTACTCGCAGCGCTTCCAACACCGCTTCGCTGTCGCTCTTCCACACAGCGGCCATGATGCGGCGATGTTCCCGCTCATCATCACACACCAGCGTGCGCACATTCTGCGCGATGTGCCAGCGGTCCAACAACCACTGACTTTGTCCAAATTCCCTCTCCCGCACCCATTTGAGTCCTTCATCTGCATCACTTAAGAGCACCTCGAAAGAGCCGGGCGCAAAATGACGTAGCCGTTGCCACGCCAGCCGCCGTCCAAAGATCGACAGAGGCTCAGTGCTTAAGATCCAGCGCTTGTTGCGCAGGCGCACCGAAGTTGAGCCACGTTTTTGGTAACGCCGCTCTCGCCCACTGTAGTGTAGACCTAAATGGACGGGAAAATGTGTGCAGCGGCCCTGTGCAGCTCCCCTGCGATGCTGAGCCTTTAGATAGGTGGAATCGATCTCGGTGACGACCACATCGGCTCTTCGAGGCAAAGCCCGATCCGGCCACCATTGCCGCTCCAGTTGCTCGCACAGGCGCGCTCCATGGAACTGCACGCACTTCCAGATCAACCATGCGCTCACGCGCACTTGCAACCAGCGCCAGAGCTCGGCCGCCGCCGGCCGATAGTTAAGGCAAGTGGCTGCTTCTAACGCCCGTTTTTCCACCCAAGGGGAAAGCAGCCGCGTGGCTTTGGGTTTAAGCAGTGCCTTACTCAAAGTAAAATAACCGCCCCTTTGTTTCCCTCGCTCCCGCACCACCCGCACTGGCAGCCGAATCAGCCCAAAGGGAGTCAGCTGGTCAATCGTGCGCCAGCGCACCGCAATGTGATCCGTTCTGTGCTCTTGCAACCAACGCAGCTGCAATGCGCCAAAGCACAAGGCGTAAAACTCTCGCCCGCTTTCACGCACTCTTTCTATGATCCGCTCCTCAAGCGCTTTGACATCCTGAGGCATTTCGCTCAAGCTCATGGAGCAGACAACTTTGATGACTTCGGTCGTCTGGTTTAAAACTGTAGGGCTCATCCATTCTTTCCGGTTTGGTTGAGCCTTTCATTTTGCCCTCCTGCAGCCCAACTGACAATCAACGAACACTAGCCCGAGTAAAAAGCTGATTTTCGACAGAATCAACACAATCCACAGAATGAAAGCTCAGTCATTCGGTTCACTTTGTTTATTCTGTCTAATCTTCCTGCTCATCCTCTCCGTAATATGAGCGAGCGGACTTGCCGGTGCGGGTCGAATGTATCGTTAGATGCACAATCGGAAACCAACCCGCTCCGCTGCCGGTCGCTGGATCGTCCATCTCTGGCGTGAATGGACCACCGAAATCTGGCGCCCGATTTCTCCCGCCTCAGCCAAACCCGGGCCCTCGAAATGGAGTGATGCGCGGGTCACGTTGGCTTGGATTGGACACTCAACAGTACTGATCAATTTTTTCGGCGTCATCATTCTCACCGATCCCGTGCTTTTTCCCCGCATAGGAATCCGTCTGCCGGGATTCACCATCGGTCCCAAACGACTGACTGCGCCTGCGCTTAGCTTTGATGAGTTGCCGAAGATCGATCTCGTTCTTCTTTCGCATGCACATTTTGATCACCTCGATCTGCGAACGCTTCAACGCTTCAACGCTTCAACGAAAATTATCACCGCGCGCGCCACGAGCGATTTATTGAAGGGCACCCAGTTTTCCGACGTGACCGAACTCGAATGGGGCCAGAGCAGAAGTGTCAGCAATGCCGCCGGCGAGATCGAGATTACCGCGTTTCCGGTGAACCATTGGGGCGCACGCATGCAGCGCGACATGTACCGCGGCTACAACGGCTATCTAATCCAGAGGAAAGAACGCCGAATTATTTTCGCCGGCGACACGGCGATGACAGAAAACTTCGCTGCGTTGAGGCGACACGGCCCAATCGATGTCGCAATCATGTCCATCAGCGCTTACAATCCGTGGATTCAGTCGCATTGCACGCCTGAGCAGGCAGTTCAAATGGCCAATGCAGCAGGCGCGCGCTTCATTATGCCGGTGCACCATCAAACCTTCCGGCTTAGCTTTGAACCATTCTGCGAACCGATTCAGCGCTTCGAAGCCGCGCTGAGTAAAACTCCAGAACGTATTGCGCTCCACGAAATCGGCCAGACGTTCGTGCTGCCTATGTAGCCGCGTCTCTGTGAGACGCGAGGCACGCGTTAACGACTAAGGTTTTGCAGTTGGTTGAGGGCTTGTCTCAAGGCTTCGCATAGCGAAGCAGCTACAGGAAGCGCGCTTGTGTCAGGGGCCGGCGGATGCAATGTTTTGCCCGCTTCGTGCCGACGTAGCTCAGTTGGTAGAGCAACGGTTTCGTAAACCGTAGGTCACGGGTTCGAATCCCGTCGTCGGCTTTACATCACGAGTCCCCACGAAAGCAGCGCCGAAGCATCACGCCACACACGGCCGGAGCTGTCGCCCAGAACAACGACGATTACATCTTTTCCCGGACGCGTTCCGCTTGCGATCAGGCATTTGCCTGCGCCATCCGTATAACCGGTCTTCATGCCGTTGCAATAAGGAAGCCGTCGGAGAAGTTTGTTCGTATTTTCAAGCTCCCGGGTGCGACCATTGGCATAACGGAACACAAGCTGGGGAAGACAAACAATGGAGCGGATGGTCGGGTTTGCGTACGCCGCGCGCGCGATGATCGCGAGGTCGCGGGCGCTCGAATATTGTCCCGGAACCGGCAGACCGTTCGGGTTCACAAAATGCGAATGCCCAGCGCCAAGTTGCAGTGCGCGTCTATTCATGACGTCGGCAAATGCGTCAACGCTGCCGGCATTGT
>QHPE01000121.1 GCA_003218945.1 Verrucomicrobiota bacterium
GCGGTCGATCAAAAACATTCTTGCCGTTTGCGAAGCAGTTCACCAACCACGCACCGGCTACAGCCTCAACTGTGTTGCCGGTCGCGATGGCAACCGATGTAGCGGCGTCTCCGGCAGTCGTGAGGTTTACCAGGAACGCACCGACAAAGATCGCCGGCCACGCTCGATAACCGACCAAGAGTATTGCAGCCAGCGCAATTCCTGCCGGTGGCCACACTGGGGACGCACTCGCGTGCAACGATGCCAGGTGTAAGCCGATCTTGCCGGCAGCGATGTAAATGATTGCGAATAGGCCGATGAGTGGCAGCGCGGAAAACCGTCGCGTTTGCGTGATCCCAGCCGCATTAGCTTCAGTGGTCTTGGCGCTGACGTTCACGGGGGTCAAAACGGGCTACTGCATGCGAGGTCGAAATCCACCCAAGCGATTTGGCCAAAAAACGCGAGTCAAAAAGCTGCTCCACGTCAATACGGTGACGGCTGGGCAGCGAAACCGAAATATTACCGCCCTTCCTGCAAAGAAGACCTTAGTTAAAATCGTGATGCGTATCGCGCACGTACGGGTACTTCGATTCATTACCGACCTCAGGCGGAAATTCGGCGTACCCGGCATGAATGTAAGGAATGTCGGATGGCAGCAACGGTTGATAGCTGTCGTGCCAAATTGGAAAGGGAAACGTCAGAATTTCAATAAGACCAGCCACGTGACGCGCCGCTGCGCGTCCCGCTCCCCTCCAAACGCCATACCCAGCTCCGGCGGAATTACCTTCCGTTTGGTTGATTTGGTTAACCGTCACGAAGAACTCGGTCGGAGCGATCACAAAATTGGAAATACCGCGACCGAGTTTGCGGGTTGGGCCATAGTCGTTACCTGGCGGATCCTGAATATCCGCGAAAACTCCGATGGCAACACCAGCAACTAAAGCGAAGACGAGGATAGGTTTCATAGGGGGTTCCCTATCACTTAAATGATTCGGCACAGCAAAAGCAATACTTATTTTCGTGCTTCGGCGGTTGTTCCATCCTTCGTCTTCAACATGGAAAGTCCAATGGTCGCTCCCAGAATAAGAACAATGATTCCTAGCGAGATGACTCGCGGTAAGGGCAGATAATCCGCTGTGATCATTTTTAGCCCCACAAACCCCAGGACCAATGCAAGCCCTGTTCGCAGATAAATGAAACGGTTCATCAACCCTGCGAGCAGGAAGTAAAGCGATCGCAAGCCGAGGATAGCGCAGATGTTCGATGTATAAACGATGAATGGGTCGCGAGTAATCGCGAAGATTGCAGGGATGGAATCTACTGCAAACGCCAGGTCGGTAATTTCAATTACAATCATCGTGAGGGCGAGCGGGGTAAACATCCAGCGGCCATTCAAGCGCACCTTAAAATGTTCCTCGTGAAAATCCGACGTAATTGGAAGGATACGGCGACAAATCCGCATCACGTAGGTCTCCCTTAAATCGCCAGCAGGATGCTTCCCAAAAAACATGCGCGCGGCGGTGATCAGCAGGAAGAACCCAAAGATGTAAAGGACGAAATGAAAACGCCGCACCAAAGCAATGCCGAACACGATCATTGTGCCGCGCATGATCAGCGCGCCGATAATTCCCCACACCAAAACCCTGTGTTGTGCCCGTGGCGGAACACGGAAATGCGTGAAGACGAGCACGAACACAAAGATGTTGTCCATGCTCAGGGAGTACTCGATCAGGTACCCAGTGAGAAAATCGAGCCCATGGTGTGGCCCTTTAACACGCCAGACGATGACGTTAAAGGCGAGCGACACCAGGATCCAGACGACGCTGCGTCGCGCCGCAGCTCCCATGCTTAGCTCGCGACCGCGTCGGTGAAAGGTGAACAGGTCAATCCCAATGGCAACGAACACGCCAATGTGAAAGGCGATCCAAAACCAGATGCTCGTCGTCACGGCGGCCAGAGTTTCACGCCCCGAGGCTCGCGGCAATCGCAAATTGCGCTAGGCGCCGATGCGACCTATACGTCACATACGACGCATTTGTCTCCGTAAATGGACGCTGAACTACAAAAACTAATTGAAGCTGGCAAGCTCACCACGAAGTCCGCAGCTCAACTGGAAAAACTAAAGCCCGGTACATTTTGTCTACACAAGAGCTGGGGATTCGGCCGAGTCCGCGAATGGAACCTGCTTCTGAACCAAATCGTAATTGATTTCGCCAGCAAGAAGTCTCATCCGATGCAGGCGCAATATGCGGCAGAGAATCTGACGCCGCTGGCACCGGAACATTTTCTGGCGCGAAAAGCCACAGACATCGCATCAGTTAAAAATCTCGCCAGAGAAAATCCTGTGGCGCTGGTGCAAAAAATTTTGGAAAGTTTGGACGGAAAAGCCAGCGTACAACAAATTAGCGAATGGCTGATTGGCGATGTCCTCACCGAGGCGGAATGGAAACGCTGGTGGGAATCGACCAGGAGAGCGCTCAAAGCAAGCGGTGCGTTTTCCATCCCTGCAAAAAAGAGCGAGCCAATCCAAATCCGCGGAGAAGGCATATCGCATGCGGATGAGCTGCTCACGGCATTCAACAAAGCGCGACAGCCGAAACAGCAAATTGCGGCGGCCGAGCAAATCATCAAATCGCACGAGCAATTCAAAGAACCTGAGAAACAGCTTCAATCTATTGTAATCGCGATTGAGAACGCGGCTGCACGCAACCAGAAATTGCATCCTGAGCTGGCGTTTGAATTAATCATCGCACGGGATGATTTGCTCGCCCGTGTTCAATCCCTGCACACCACGCATATAGGTTTGACTCTTGCAAAATTGATCCTCGACGAGGAAAAACGCCTCCGGACCATACTGCCAAACCTGCCTGCGGCGAAGGAGAAACGCGTTTTGCAAGCGTTGCCAGCTGCACTTGGCCCGGGCTGGACGGAGCGCGCGTTGCACCTGATGGAGGCTACCCACGGCCGAATGGTGGCCCAAATTCCGCGCATTCTGAATGAAGCCGGTCAGCATGCCGAGCTTCGGACAATGCTCGAACGAAGTATTCGCGAACATTCGGCCACGAGCGAGATACTCATTTGGTTGTGCGGCGAAAAACAAACCTGGGGCGAGCTGATTACCCCGGATTTGTTCGCGGCGATTCTCGCCGCCCTCGAGCGAGAACAGCACAATTCGCCCGGGCGCGGCAGTAGGTTGCAGCGGGCCCTGGTTGATGACCGGGAATTGCTTGGGGAGATGTTTAAGAAAGTCGATGTCGGCCTGGCGCGCGATGCAATGCGCCGTCTCCAGTTAACACCGTTGTTCGATGAGCTGACCAAACGTTCGCTCCTGGCGCGGATGGTCAAAGTTTATCCGGAACTGGAAAGCATGATCGCCGGCGCAGAACCGCAGGAAAAAACGGCGCCGCTGATCGTATCCTGGAGCAGTTTGGAAAAACGAAGGGCAGAACATGAAGAGCTGGTGAAAGTGAAGATTCCGGAGAACACCAAGGAAATCGCAATTGCCAGGTCGTACGGCGATTTGAGCGAGAATTTTGAATTCAAAGCAGCCAAGCAAATGCAAAGCGTGCTGATGCGCCGCAAAGCCGAGCTGGAACAGATGCTGCACGATGCGCGTGGCACGTCATTTGAAAATCCGGACACGTCGCGCGTGTCCATCGGAACAATCGTCAGGCTGCGTAAGGACGCGACGAACGAGGAAGAAACTTACACCATCCTCGGCGCATGGGACGGTGACCCAGACCGAAACATAATCTCGTACCAAACCGCCCTCGGCCAGGCGCTGCTCGGCCATGAAATCGGTGAAAGCGTATCTCTAAATTCGGAGCACGGCGTGGCGCAATTCACGATCATCTCAATCCAGCCCGCGCCATTAGACGACACAACATCAACCGTAGCTCCCACAGCGGAAAACGCGGTGGAAACAGCGGTCGCGAAATAGGCGCGTTTGGCAGACGCAGCAAAAATGGCGTCGCTAGATCAGTAGCTCGTACGAGAGAATGCTCAAGCAATAGATTGCCGCTGTTTCGACTCGCAGAATGATTGGGCCAAGCGTGATCGGCTCGCAGCCGTGGCGACGCGCCAGCGCAAGCTCCGCAGGTGTAAAATCGCCCTCGGGCCCCACGAGCATCAATACGCTTCGGGGGCGATCAGTGTGCTGGCCCAGGTACATTTCCAGAATGCTTTTTAGATTCCGCGCGTCAGGCTGGAGCGATCCGATCAGCCGAAGGTCGAACGGTTGCTCCGAAGCGGAGAAAAAATCTGCGAGTTTTTTCGGAGGGTGCACTCGGGGCAGCCAGTTTTGGCCGCACTGCTTGCCGGCTTCAATTGCGATCTGTTGCCATTTTCTTTGCTTCTGCGCGGCGGTATTAGAATCGATCTGCACAATCGTGCGATCGGAAATGATCGGCGCGATTTCCGCTGCACCGATTTCGACCGCTTTCTGTACGATCAGCTCCATGTTTTTCCCTTTTGGGATCGCCTGCCCGAGGATGATTTGGCAGCGCAGTGGCGATGTCTCCGCTTCATGTAATTTCCGCAGGCGAATCTCGTCGTCCTCGAAAGCAGCAATTTCCACAGTCACTTCGCGACCCCGGCCATTGAACAGGACAATCTTCTCCCCTGCCTTCATTCGCAGGACATCGCGCGCGTGATGTGCTTCGGAGCCGCGCAATGCGAGTGTAGGGCACTGCCACTCCTCCGGCGAAATGTAGAAACGATGCATGTGACGAGTTGGACCTATGAGTAGCTAGTGGCGATCTGCGAGTTGGACGCCGCCACGTCTTTCAGCACTTCGCGTATTGGTGGGTCTATGCCGCGTTGTTGAAGCGCAGCGATCACGCTCTCTGTTGGAATATTTCCAATAAGTGCGTCCTGGGCGAACGGACAGCCGCCAAGCCCCCCGACAGTCGAATCAAAACGGCGGCAACCAGCGTCGTACGCCGCGAGAACTTTTGCTGCAGCTTCGCCGGGGGCGCTGTGAAGGTGCACACCGATCTCTGGATCGGCGTATTCGCTGCTCACCGATTCAAAAACCCGACGAATCAAATCAGGACTCGCCAACCCCACGGTGTCAGCTAGTGAAATGCTTCCTACACCGAGACTGACCAGTCTATCCACCGCCTCGCCAACTCTCTTCTCATCCCACCGGTCGTCGTACGGATTTCCGAATGCCATCGAAATATAGGCAACAACGCTGAGGCCTGCGGCGGCGGCTTTTCTTTTGACTGATTCCAATATTTTATGGCACTGTTCGATTGTCTGATTCTGGTTTTTGCGCAGAAAGGTCTCAGATATCGAGCAGGGAAAGCCCAACGTCGAAACTGCTTTGGTGGCGATGGCGCGCTCCGCGCCTTTTTCATTCACCACGATGCCGATGATTTCGACATCCTCAGGCACATCGATTTGTTCCAGCACGTTCTCGCTATCGGCCATTTGTGGGACGGCTTTGGGCGAGACGAAGCTAACGGCATCGATGTGTTTGAATCCCGCTTCGATTAGCGCCCGTAGGTAACATACCTTCACTTCTGTGGGAACCTGCCGGCCTAGCCCTTGCCACGCGTCTCGCGGGCATTCGATCAGTTTGACGACAGTGCGAAGCACGGAAATTTCTGCGGTTACTTAAAGAACTCTTTGGCGCGGTCGAAGAAGCTCCGGCGCATTGGCGTGTTTTCATCGCCGCAAAGTGCAGCGAATTCTTGGAGCTTGCCGCGTTGCTCGGGGTTGAGGCGCGACGGTACCTCGACGATTAACCGGGCAAACAAATCGCCGTGACCGCGACCGTTGACATTCGTTATCCCCTTGCCACGCAGTTTAAACATTTGCCCGCTTTGCGTGCCAGCTGGGACTTTGAGCTGGGCCTTGCCTTCAAGGGTCGGCACATCGGTCTCGCCCCCCAAGGCGGCGACTG
>QHPE01000249.1:0-305 GCA_003218945.1 Verrucomicrobiota bacterium
GAACCGCACTCTTGCGGAATAATCCGCACTCCGGAAGTTGGACTTTGTTCATATATTTGTTCTCCTTGGTCCGACGAATACTCAAAACGCCTCTACGCGTTCAATGCTTTTTTTACTTTTTTTTTATTTGCGCAGATGTCTTTATAATTCCCATAACCAACCAACATCGGAACCGTCACAGCGAATACAGTTGGTGCATGTTGTTCGGCGGTGCTCCGCGAAGCACACAGGAGACGATGTTCTTAATTTCGTTTTGCTCCTTGCCCCGTGCTCATGGCGCCAACTGGCATCCCATAAAAAATTGC
>QHPE01000249.1:330-2123 GCA_003218945.1 Verrucomicrobiota bacterium
GGAAATTGCTGCTGAAGGTGGCGTTTCCGCGCGCAAAGTGTCGGCATAGCTCAGTTGGTAGAGCAGCTGATTTGTAATTGCCTAACGACTTTTTGCTCAGTGTTTCGCGATGTTGCGCACTTTGGTTTTTAGAGGACCCGGTTTGCGCGGTGTTTCGCTGAATCGCGCCGTTTTTCAGCAAAAATTTGTTCCGCCGTAGAAAATTACCGTGAAAGCTGCTGCAAATACCTTGCGCGGCTTACGCAATACAACTTTTTTCGCGAACGGCTCTTTTGGGCTAGGAAAACGGGCTCTTTCGGTGTGTGCTAGCCGTTCGTTTGCGGCGTCTGTCCGTGTTCTTCTTAGCATTCTTTCGACATGCTGCCTTTTTTTCGTGCGCTGTTCTGCGGCCAACTATCGACGGACTTCGAGCACAATCTCTCTTTCCAATTCAGCCTCGGTCATCGTAAAGCGAACCGTTAGCATATTGCCAGCGCAACGTTGAGAGTTAGTTGCAATGTGAACGCCAACGCTTGCGCGGCTATCCGATGCGCCGTCAAGATCGAGATGCAACGCGGCAGACGGCAGAAGATTCAGCGCGGCGTTGAATTGTCGTGTGTCTCTCTGCTCAGGGCAAAGCGAAGATTTTCCGCGGCGGCTGCGTTATCCGGCCGCAAACGCAACGCCTCGTTAAATTGCGCAATGGCCTCCGAGGTTTGCCCTAACCGCATATAGACAACTCCAAGATTATTATGAACCGGAGCTTTCGGATCGAGGCGCGCAGTTTCCAAATAATGTATTTTCGCCCCTTCAAGGTCGCCTTTCGCAAAGAGCGCTAAGCCCAAATGATAATGCGCTTCGGGATGGTTCGGATTGTGCCTCAGCACCATCTGAAACTCTGCGATGGCTTGGTCGAGCTTTCCGTTGAGCGCCAGGAACATGGCGTAATTGTAATGCACTTTCCCGGACTTCGGATTTAACTGCGTACCTCTTTCGTACTCGGCAATGGCTTCGTCTTTGCGACCCAACCTCTCGAGAATGTAACCGTAATCCGAATGAAATTCGCCATTGCGCGGATCCTGGCGCAAAGCCTCCTCCATCTCGCCAGCGGCTTCATTCAATTTCGATTCCGCGAGAAGAACGTGCCCTAGCCCGTAATGCGCCTTTTCCACAGTCGGATCCATGCGCAGTGCGATTCGGAATTGCTCCCCGGCTTCGTCGAAGCGATCCACTTTCTGTAAAGCCAAGCCGTACCTGACGCGGGCGCGGGCGCTCGCGGGCACATCCTGCACCACCGACGCGGCCCGCTCCACTTCCGGCGTGGTACTCCGGGTTTGGCCGATCCAAAGCGCGCCGAGTGGAATCACAAATACGGTCACCCATTTTAACCCGTGCAGAAGCCAACCAGGCAGAAATTCGCTCGACGCTGCAGATTTGCTTCCGCCAGCCAGGCCGAGATGTTCGCGCGTCGAGCGTTCGCGCACTTTCCAGATGAACCCATCGTAGTAAAAATGAAGAAGACCAGATGCGGCCACTACACCAGTAAGGAAACGCTTGATCGTTTCGATTTCCGCTTCCTTGAAATACCCGAGAGAACCGTAAGCAAAGACAAGCCCGATATAGAGCCCGACTAACGAGCCGCTGCGCCGGAATACAAACCGCATGAACCCGCCGATGGAGCTGTCCTTTTCCACGCGACTGCGATTGTAGATCCAGACGAGCGATAGGTACTGCACATCGTGAAACGCCTCGAACAGGGCAATCCCGGCCAGGATGTTGGCGACGCCGTTGTTGCAATACCACCAAAAGCAGAT
>QHPE01000249.1:2133-2960 GCA_003218945.1 Verrucomicrobiota bacterium
CAATACCACCAAAAGCAGATGCTGGTGCCGAGTAGCGCCAGCTTCACCGGGTTGGGACGTTTCCCGCTCAGCCACATCCGCGCAAAGTTAGCCAGGAAGAGGACGGAAACCGCCAGGGCGACGGCCAGCATTATCAGCTGGAGATTGTGCAGCAACCCTGGCGGAATGTAGGGTCCCCCACTGGCGTAATACGTTTCAAGCGTGTCAGCCATGCGCTGCGAGGAAAGAAGCACCGCCGCCGCAAACCAGATGCCGCAAGTCGCGAAATCGAGCCGGCGCGTCAGCGCAGCAAAGGAGCCTGTCTTCGCGTCGTAGATTCGACAGAAACCATAGGTCTGCATCATGCCATGCCAGACGCCCCAGAAGAAAACAATGAGAACGATTCCTTTCAGGTCCCACCCGGTAAAAGCAACGCAGACTGCGACCAAAAAGATCGGCGCGAAAATAAAACGCCAACGAAACCGTTCGAAGAGCGCACGGTCACCGTAGGCCCGGATCATTCCCGGGAGATGGTGCCCTGTGGCGCCGAAGGCGGCCACGAAAAGGTAAATGTCCTGCGCGCTCCAGCGCGTCTGTGCCAGAGCGAACATCGGCACCAGTAACAACGGCGTCCCGACATATAGAATCAGGTCGCGCCAGCTATTCAGGATCCACAAGCTACGTTTTGGAACGGTAAGCGGCGCAACCGGGGCGGTCTGTGGAGACGTAAACGCGGTGACGTGCTGCATGAACTTGAGTGGTAAGTCTTCCTTACACCGGTGGCAAAATCAAGGCCCGCTTAGCCAGCACCCCGTCGACGCTCCAATGCTGGGAACGTGCCGCACACT
>QHPE01000249.1:2996-3357 GCA_003218945.1 Verrucomicrobiota bacterium
GAGAAACGCCGGTCCGGCTCGGACCGAGGGGATCCGTGTTTGCGTCATCCTGAGCGATTCGGAAAGCTGCCACCGAGTTGGGGGTTACCGGCAGGCGGCCATCCAGCGCTTCGCTGACAAAGAATTCTTTTCTAGCGATAGAGCATTCAGCGGCGTCATGCCGTTGCCGGGAATGCTATCACGTCCGCCTGCTTCGTCCCGACCCGTGTGAACGAAACGCGCTGGGCCTGCGCGATGCTGTGCTCGCGCCGTAAATGGCCGTATGTCTTCATTGCTAATGCACCACCGTCTTTGTGTCCAAGCCAGCGCGAAACGGTCGGAATATCCACACCGGATTCAATGCACCGCGTTGCAAATAAGT
>QHPE01000002.1 GCA_003218945.1 Verrucomicrobiota bacterium
CGAGTAGCGCAAGCAAAAGAAAAACGAGGATTGCCATGTCACGTTTTGTTAACTGAAAGAGCCACCACACACATTCTTCACCCAGATGAAGCAGGCCGGAATGCCCAATCATTCCATGATGCCGGGTGTAAAACGACTCATGCCATTCGGATGAAGAAACTGACATTCGGCCTTTGCCGGCGCGCAAGACCAACTCATTCGCCGTGATGAGGACTGCACAAATAATGCCTTCGGTCACACGACGAAGGCCCAACCCCAAAGCGAGAACATAGAGAAGACTCGCCATGAAATCGGAGAAGTAATCCAATCGTTCGCCGAACTTTGATTCCAAATTTTTGGCGCGCGCGATTTCGCCATCGCAACCATCAAGAATACTAAACACCTGAAAGATGGCCGCGCCGATGACGATGCTCACGTAATCGCCGCGTGCCAAGAATACACTGGCGATGAGCGGCAAACCACAGATCGATATTGTCCACGTGCTGGGATGGATGGGAAATTTGAGTAGAACGCTCGTTATCCGACGGGAAATCGGCCGGTTCAAAAACCGTGAAACTAAACCGTCTTGGGGCTTGCTCATCAGGTCAGTGTTGTCTTCAAGCTTCGATATGTCTTGCAGCGCTGTTTTGCGATGTCGTTGCCCGAACGTTCATAATAGGTGGAGACAACGAGAAGCGGGAAATTTAAGCATTGGTTCGATGTATTATTCCAGGTGTCATGGTAAATTGCCATTGCCTGGCATTTTCAGGTTTCCGGCCAATTGCCACGCGCCTTCGGTTTTGCTTCTGTTGCTCGTGGCTGAAGGCATCGACGATTTTGCTAAAGGAAGCGTTAATTTCACTATCGGCAAACTCATCGACGAGCTTGAAGCGTTTGAGCGATTTGTAAGGCTCGTGGGCGGACGGCGGAATTTTACCTCTGGATTTCTCGCGCTCGGGCTTATCCTCGGCACAGCGGCCGGAGCCTTCAAACTCTTCGCCTGGTGGGAAGCCGTCACGGGTGCCGTTCACCCGGCACGCGTGGCCTGGGCACTGTAGGCTTTGCGGAGTGAGAGTGCCGCCCGCTAGATTCGACACGTCTTGTCTTTCTCCGCGCTGAGCGCTTCGAGCAGGATTAGGAACCAGCCCCGTTTCTTGACACCGCGTCTATGACTGTGATAGGGGAACGAATGCTCGATCTCCGGCAGGTCCGTCGCGTTTTTGACACCAAACCGTGGGCTGCGCACCTGTACGTGACCGAACAGTGCAACCTGGATTGCCATTATTGCAACGAGTTCAACAACTCGATTCCGCATCCCGCCCTGGCCGACCTCAAGAAGTGGATGGACCACATTCGGAAGCTGGACGTCATGCGCCTTGGTCTGCAGGGGGGCGAACCGCTCAAGCATCCGGACATTGTGGAGGTAGTGCGTTACGCAAAATGCGTCGGTTTTTGCAAAGTGAGCATGTCCACAAACGGGTTTCTCCTGAACCGCCAGCTGCTCGCGGACCTTGAAGGAGCGGGCCTCGATGAACTGCAAATTTCCGTGGACCGGATGACGCCGATCGCGAGCACACGCAAAGCGATGAAGTCGATCGTGCACAAGCTCGACTGGTTCAAAGATTCGAAGGTCAAGCTGAACGTCAGTGGCGTCCTTTTCAAAGAGACGCTCGATGAGATGGGACAGGTGATAGACACTTGCCTCGACTTGGGCATCCCGGTCGGTGCGCGCGTTGTCCACGACGATCTCGTGCACGACCGCGCCTTGCGCGATGCAAGTGCGAGCGAGCCGCTGCTCCGCTTTCTCGAGCACCAGGAGAAACTGAAGCGCAGCGGCCAGAAGATTCACTCGACCTGGAACCTTTTCGCTTACCAAAAGAAGATGCTGCGGCAGGAACCGGTCGAATGGACCTGCATCGCGGGCTATAAATATTTCTTCGTCTCGTCGACCGGCAAGTTCTGGCTCTGCAGCCAGGTGCGAACCGAGAGGCACATTCTCGAGATCACGCGGGAAGATCTGCTGAGCTACAACCGGAAGAAGGATTGCCAGGCGGGATGCGGCGTTTATTGCACGGCACAGGCCTCACTGGCCGTAAGTCATCCCCTGCAATACGCCGGCCGGGAAGTGGCGGGGATGCTGGCAAGTCAGGTGTCAAGGATGCGACGCGGCAAGCCCGAGCGCATTCGTGATCTGACGGCCGCCCAGCAAGACGAAGCTCCGTTTTACGAAGCCCCGGCCGCCGCGGCTTCATTTGGCAGTCGTTGTCAGCAGGGTAACTGTTTGCGGTAAATTCGATATGTTTTGTACCGTTCGGCTCCGATCGCTTCCAGAAAACGATTGATCATGAAATTGTCTTCCAGCGTCATGCTTAGTTCGCCGGTTATCCCGCGTTTGACCATTGTTTCTTCCATCACGCGCAGCACCAGCATTTCCGCGATTCCAGCGCGGCGATATTTTTCGGTTACACCCAGAGCGATCAATCGCCCCTGTCGAATGTGCCTCTTATGAAACAGCAATTTGATCAAGCCAATTGGAAGCCCAAACCGTGTGAGCCGACCGTTGAGGTCACGTAGCACGACATTGATATCCGGCAAACACAGCGTGAAGCCCACAGGTTCGTCGCCAATCTCGGCTACCCACGCGAACTCCGGCACCAGTAACGGCTTCAGCTCGTTAGTCATGAACTGGATCTCCGCTTCGGTAAACGGCACGAACCCCCAGTTCTTTTCCCATGCCTGGTTGTAAATCTGACGAAGCCGTCTGCTCTCATCGCGAAGGTTCCTAAGATTTGCCGAACGAATAGCGGCCGGGCAGCGTGCATTGAACCGTGCAGCGAGTCGCCGCAGCTGCACCACAGCTTCTGTCGGATCCGCGAACCACCACGCGTACCAATCCTTCGCCTTTGCAAAACCACAGCTCTCAATGAGATCCCGATAGTACGGCGGATTATGTGAGGTCAGGATTGTCGGAGGAAACTGAAACCCATCGATTAGGAGAGCGCAGACATAGTTCGTTGAATAGTCGATTGGCCCCATGATTTCAGTGCGCCCTTTTTTTTGAAGCCAACTCGCCGCGCGTTCGAAGAGCGCCGCCGCTACATCGCGATCGTTAATGCACTCAAATAAACCAAAGCATCCGACATTCGATTGATGCAGCGCATTGTAATTCGGGTCGTCGCTCGCCATGATTCGACCAACGATCTCGCCGTTTTTCCGAGCCAAAAATAACGCGGCATCACCATGTCTGAAGAACGGATGCCGCTTACGATTGAGGAACTCCTTGCGTTCGATTATTAACGGCGGCACCCAGGCGGGATCATTCACGTAAATTTTCCATGGAAATTTAATGAACGCATCGCGCTCCCGGCGCGAGCTGACCTCTGAAATCTCAATGTTCGACACGAATGCAAACCCTACACTGTCATTCTGATCCCGCAGTCGCTGGAGAAGAATCTCGGATCATTTCTGCAACGTTTGCCCACGGAAATAGACAGAGATGTTTGAAAGCCTGGCCTCATGCTTCGCATTTCGTTGCAGCGCTCCGCTCAACATGACAAAAGGCCTGTCAAGCGGGTTCTAATCTTTTCAGCAGCGATCCCGCCATCTTTTCCTGGCGAAACACAAGGTAGACGAAGAGCAAATTGAGCGGGATCAGCTCGAACCAGAAGTAATAAACTGGTTGGCTGATAAACAGAAGGGCAAACAAGACCAGCATCCGGATGTTCGTCATCAGCAGTCTCCACCATTTGAGCATCGGCCGGGCCAGATTTCGGTAACGGGTTCTTAGCGAGTCAGGAATTTCGCCGTGAAACAATTGGGCGCCGACATCACGCAGCATTTTCAGGCGTGGTGCCAGCATTTCCTGCTGGCGAGTAAAGTTCAGATACAACGCAAGGAGAAGCTTGTGCCACGGCGCTTGACGCCAGGTCAATTTCCCATAATCCGATCGCAATTCGGATGAGGAATCCAAGTCCGTCCGTCCTCGCGCCGTTACAAAGTAAAGATAGGTATTGCGATAATAATCCGCGGCCGCTCCTTGCAATGCGTGACTGACCCCTGCAGCAAGCGCGAGAAGACAGATCGCTGGCGACGAGCCTTCGAACAGGTACCGGAGAGTCAAATGCAGGTAAACACTGACAAAGACCAGGTGATCGGCAATGCTGTCAACGATGCGGCCCTCGCGGCTTTGCCGATGCGTCAAGCGCGCGAGCTGCCCGTCCGCGTTATCGAGTGCATTCGCGCAAACATGGAACACCATTCCCGCGACGTTGACGCTCAGGTCGCGATAGAAGTAAAGGTGCCCCGCGACGACGCCAAAGATGCCGGCCAGCAAACTTACGCCCGCCGGCGTCATCCTGAGCCACGCAAAAACCTGGGCCAGCCAAAACCCTATTGGCCTGTAGAAATAAACATCGAAAATTCCCTCGACTTCGCGCGCTTTGAAAGTCGATTCGATCTTGGGAGCTGCCGCGTGAACAACGTCTGCCGGCATTAAGAACTCATCCTCACGGCCAGCTCAGACATTTTCAACCGCAGGCGGAACGTGGTCGCCTTAATTTTCGAATCCGCTTTGAGCGTATCATCGAGAATGTTGAGCGCTTCATCCAGATCGGCGCGGGTATGTTTGGCGGTCACGCAAGCGCGGAAGCAAATCTTGTTTTGCGGCACCGCTGGATAATCCACCGGCGCGACCCACAAACCGCGCCGTCTCAACTCGTGGCCTAACCGATACATGCGTTCCCGGTCGCCGATGACCAGCGGCATAATATACGTTGTCGACATTCCGGTATCGACGCCAATGTTGCGCAGTTGCGCGTGAAAGTAATCGGCGTTCTCCCAAAGTTTTTTCCGCAACTCTGGCTCGCGGATTCCGATTTCCAGCGCTTTTAAAATCGCCGCCACCACGACGGCCGGTAAAGCGCACGAATAAACATACGGGTGCGCGTAAAAACGCAGGTAGCGAAGAGTCTCCTTCGGGCCGGCCACAAATCCGCCCAGGGCGCCAAAAGCTTTTGAAAATGTGCCGTAAACAAGCGGTATGCGAGTTTCCACACCGAATTTTTCCGCGGCGCCGCGACCATGTTCGCCGCAGGCGAGCATCGAGTGCGCTTCATCGACAAAAACACTCGCGCCATGCGACTCTGCTATATCGAGCAGCGCCGGCAGGTTCCCGAAATCGCCATCCATGGAATAAATCCCTTCCATCACCACGAGTTGGCGGCGAGCCTGTTTGCGCGCCAGCGCCTTATCGAGTGATGCCGGGTCGTTATGCTCGAATTTGTCTGCGCGACATCGCGAAAGCGCTGCGCCGTCGCGCAAACTCAAATGCGATCGATTATCCAGGATCGCTACGTCGTTTTTGCGCAGCAAACCGGAGATGGTTCCTAGCGCGCCGCCAAATCCGCTGTTAAAAAGCATGGCGTCTTCGCGCCCGAGAAATTTTGCCACCTGCCGCTCAAGCTCGCGGTGCAGGTCCGTCATGCCCGAGAGCATGGGCGAACCGCATGCGCCGAGACCGTGCGTCTTCAACGCTTCCTGCGCTGCGGCGATGACTTCAGGATGATTTGCCAACCCGAGATAATTGTAGGAACAAAGGTTGATCACCGAACGCGGCCGGCCGTTGTAATCGATGGTCGTACGCGCATCGGCACTGGCCAGCAGCTCCGGTTCGTAAAGTTCCACCGCGAACGATGCCTGTCGCATCCAATGCGTGAATCCGGGCGGCGCCTCGAGCGGATCACTCGTTTCATGCGCCAGAAAATTACTCAGACTGAGTTTTGCCGGGTCCGGATTCATCAGGTGGTAAACTGCCTTTCGCTCGCTACCGTCCGAACAGACGGCGCGTCCCGGCAAAATTGAGAGCTTTCGTGTTTCACAGATTCCTTACGAAGTTATCCGCTGCATCCGCATGCAGCTGAGTTCCGTGTCGGCGCAGCCAATCTAGTGGGTTTCGCATTTGAGACAAGATTTTAGTGGCATCTAGCCACGGCCCTGCGGACCGTCCGGTTTCAAAAAAAGCAAGCCTTAACCAGGCCAAAGCCCTGGGGCTACAGGAGCGTGGTCTTCACTTTCGCGTCGTGCGGAAAACGTAATCCCAGAGTGGCGAGCTGATGCCGTATCCCACGTGATCGTCCTTATAATGATGGCGGAGATGATACTGCTTCAACCAAAGCAACGCACCGTGTTTCATGGGAAAATGGTGCGTCGCATAGTGGAGCATGTCGTAACAAACGTAACCAAACACCAATCCTGCGAACGCCGCCGGCGCAAAGCGCCGAAACATGCCGTAGAACAAAAATGCGAGCGGAACACTAACACTGGGCGGCATAACAAGCCTCCTTGCATCATTTGGATAATCGTGATGCACGCCGTGAATGATATAGTGCAGCCGTTTTCCAATGCGAGTCTTCGGTTCGTAATGGAAAATGTATCGGTGGATCAAGTACTCGAGCAGGGTCCAGAGAAGCATACCGAGAAGGAATAATCCCACGACAACAAAGAGCGAGAACCCTTGCCTCCATAGCGCAGCGTAAAGCATGTAGCCGACGACGGGCAGGTAGAGAATCAATGGAGTCGCTGGATGCACCCGCGAAAAGAACTCCATGAAATCGTTATCGAACATCCTAACCGTTTCGTTTTTCGCCGAGACGTAGAGAGGCGGCTTCGAGAACGCTCTTTCGTGGTGTAACCGCTCCGCCATGGCTAAAACCTAATAGGCCGGGCACTCAGATCAAGAGTGCGAGTTCTATCGCTTGCCATCTGTGAAGCAGGACGCGGCTCGTCGTTTTCTTTCACTCGTTCCACTCGGGAGTAGAGACTGTATCGCTTGTCAAAAATGAACTGCAACAGTAACCGGCTCCATGAAGAGTGATATTTCAGATTACCGTAAAATTCGGGCGCCATTGCCCTCAGCTTCGGGAGATTGTTCCACGGGACCGATGGCAGATCGTGGTGCTCGTTGTGATACCCCATGTTTAATGCAAGCCGATTAATCGGTCCATAATAACTGAACGTCTCTTGGTCGAAATCGTAAGTGTAATGCTCCTGAATCCAGCGCGCGCCAACCGGATGCAGCCCGATGGAAAACAAAAACGCGAACACGAGGTACAAAAAACCGGCCCAACCGCAGAAATAGATGATCGCCACGTCGTATGCAATTGCACAGCCGAGATTCAGCGAGAACCAACGGTCCCACATCTTAATTGCTTTGAGCCGAGGCGGGCGAGTGACCTGAAAAAATGGAAACAGCATCAGCCAGATCGCTTTGCGATACCATTTGTTGCCCACCAGGCGCGCTTCCCAGTGGTTCGCCAGATCGGCGTCCCAGTCATAGGCGCCCTGGTGGGAATGATGTTTCAAGTGATAAACGCGAAAACCCATCGCGCCCGGAGTGAGATTTGGAAGGTCGGCAATGAGGGCGACCATTTTGTTCCAGCCCGGGTTTCGAAAAATCAGGTTGTGTGTCGCGTCGTGAATAATGACGTAGTTGGCATGATTGGCGAACGCGCCGACGCAAAAAGCAATGACCAGACTCAGCCACCAGTACCCGAAGCCCAATTGACCCATCTCGAATGCGATCGCCGTCTGCATGGCGACGATTGAGACTGCAATAAGCGCAGTCCACGGATTGCGCACCATCAACTGACGAACTTCCGGATGCGCTTTGATGATGGCCCGGGCGCGCCCCGGATGCGGCTGGTCAGATTCCGACTGATAAAACGCGGCCTCCATCAGCGCCCAAATTACCCATCGCAGCGGCATCCTCAATCGCGCTTTTTCAAATTCGCGCCGCCGAGAAGTGGCAGAACGAGCAGGTTCGCCAAGATGTCGATTACGCAGCCGGCGAGCACCACGAGGCCGAAACGTTGCGTCGGTGGAAAGTCTGACAGCACAAAAATGGCGAAGCCGGCAGCGATGATTACGTCGGAATACACGATGCCGCGCCACTGTTCTTCGCGCGCGAAGACCCATGCCTCCCAGCCTTTCTTTCCGTCGCGCTGCGCGCGGTGCACCCCGAAGATGAGATGAATCATCGAGTCGATGGCAATACCGATACAGACGTTCGTAGCCGGCGCTGAAATGATGTCCACCGGCACGTGGAACCAACCAATCCCACCGAGCATCGACAGCGGCACCAGAGTCAAGCTCGCGATCATCGCGAATGCGCCCCGAATAGAGCGCGCGACCACCAACGCGATCACGACAAATAGGAGATTCAGCCAGAACAAGCCGGTCACCAGACTTTCGGCCACCAGTTTTGCGAGGCGACCTTGCAAGTAATAAATCCCGCCGACCAAGTCAGCCTTGAATCCATACTTTCGACAGACGGCACGAAGATCGTTGACCACATCGACGCGATACTTCGTCCGTTTCTCCTCGATCATCCGGAGCATGAATACGGCTTCCTTCCGGTCGCTGGTTACAAAACTTTTGGACACACGCGCATATTTCGGCTGCGCCATGATCTCCATCATTTTCTCATAGCTGATCAGAAACGAAAATGGCACGCGATCGCCTTCGGCTAGAAGCGTCGGCAATGAAATCACAGTCCCGACGTCTTTCTCATTCTCCAGCGCGCCATGCAGCCGCCACATCTTCTGGTAAGCCTCGTCCGTGTTTAGCAGGCTGCCGTTTGATGCGGAAACCACAAAAGTCAACGGATTCGAGCCGCCGGTGCGATCGACGAATTCCAATCCGTCGCGCAGTTCTGTGTTCGGCTTGAAATAATCGAGCAGGCTCGGGTCCGTGTTCACCTTGCTCAGACCAAGTCCCAAACCTGCGCCGAGCAAAATCACGCCTAACGAGAGCAGCGCAAAACGGCGCGACCAAAATGCATGTGTGGGTTCCGCTTCGGCAATTTTGCTCTTGCGCGGCACAGCCCAGCGCAGGAACGCCGGATACATCAGGTACGCAGACGCAAATGCCACCACAGTGCCGAGTACGCCGCCGAATCCCAGCTCGCGCAGCGGCTTCGCCTGCACGATCAGCAGACTGGCGAAGCCTAACGAGGCGCACACCATCGACCAGAACGAAGGCGGAAATGTCATCCGCCAGGCGTCCATCGCTAGGTCCGGCGATTCCTTGCCCAAGCGATGAGCACGATCCGCTAGCGTTTGCCAGTTGAACGTCATGTAAACCAGGTGCGACATCGCGATGACGAACACGATCGTGCCGAGGTTCACCGTCAGGATGCCGATCTTATGACCGAGCATTGATTGGATAAGCAAGGTCAACAAAACGGCGCTCGCGCATGTGCACTGCATTCCGACAAACAGCCGGGTTGATCGAAACAGGGCCGCCATTGTCAAACCAAACAACACCACCGCCGTCAGAGTAAAATATCGGAAGTCATGTCCGAGACTGCGCCGGATCATTTCAACCACGTACGGCGGACCGGCGATATGAATGTGAAAATCGCGCGCCTCCAACTCGTGCACGATTTGCTCCAGTTTTTGGATCGGCCGTTCCGTGTGCCTGCCTTTCATGAAGATGATGACGTTGGTGGACTTCCGATCAGGCGCGATCAGCAGTTGGTCCTTCCGTCAAACTCTTGACGGCGCTCACTCCACCGATGGTGCGGACCCGTTGGGTCAGCCTTTGAATCTTTCCCAGATATCGCGCCGAAGAAATGTCTCGCGAAGAAACCGCCAGGATGACCTCCGGCTGTGACGGAAAACGCCGTTCGATCTTTTTCGTTTGCTGGACGCCGGGATCACTGGTCGAAAAGAAAAAATTCTCGTCCACCACTGGCCTGAGATCGACGAATGTCGCCACCAGCGCGAACAACACGCCGGTGATCGCCAGCATCAACCAGTACGATCCTAACGGAAGGGTCTTGCCGCGAATTAGTCGATTCATGACTGATCGTCGAGAGATTACTTAACTGTATCGCCGCTCGACGGGGCCGCTCGTGCAGGACTAACGAATAAATTTTTAACAAGTCCCGGTCAG
>QHPE01000003.1 GCA_003218945.1 Verrucomicrobiota bacterium
ATGATCAAACAAATCAAATTCGTCAGCATTCCCGTGCGCGATCAGAATCGCGCGCTCGATTTTTACACGGACAAGCTCGGGTTCACGATCATCACCGATCAACCGTTCGACGAGAAGCAACGTTGGATCGAACTGCGAATTCCGAAAGCCGAAACGCGGGTGGTGTTATTTACGCCGGAGGGAGATGAAAATCGGATCGGTTCATTCATGAACATGTCGTATACATGTGATGACATTCACAAGACCTATGACGAGCTGAAAAAGCGCGGTGTGGAATTTGAGGGTCCTCCGCAAAAACAGCCGTGGGGCACGTACGCGCTGTTCAAGGACAGCGAAGGCAATCAGTTCGTTATTTCGTCGGATTAATCATCACCGATGAGTGACGTCGAGCACCGCAGATTTTCATGTCCCATTGGGCGGCTCAAACCAAGGGAATCGGCTCGGTAGGGCGTGCAGTCCTCTGCACGCCGAGAGCGTGGCGCCCACAGGAGTGGTCGCCCTACCTGAAAACCTGGCAATCCGCTATTTCTTGCCTGCGCGGGTGTAGTTGATCTCCATCGTCTTCTTTTCCTGGCCGCCGTGATTTTCGTACCATTCCAGGGTCATATGATTGTTGTCGGCGATTTTTATCGCCTCGCGCACCGGCATTTTCATCCCGGGCATGGGCTCCATTTCGCTCGTGTAAGTAAATGTTTTCGTGGCGGGATCGTAGGTGCCGTCGGAAAACTGAATGCCGGTTCCCATGTTGTCGATCCACGAGGCGACGAACTTTTGCTTTACGTTATCATAGCCTTCGACGCCCATGCCTTTGAACTGCATCTCCTTCATTTTGCCGTCTTCTCCCGGCATCTGCATCTTCCCGGTCACATCCATTATCACGTAACGACCGCCCATAGCGCTCTTGCGGACGGCAGTGCCCTTGGATTGTTGTGGCGGCGCATTCGGGTCAGGATTCATCCACATCTTGATGGCAAAATTCCAATTGCCGTCGAGGTCCGTGAGGAGCTTGTGGTTCTCGTTGAGCTTCGACATCTCCATCATCTGCTTCATCATTTCCTGCGGGTTTGGCGGACCGCCCGGAGCACTCACAGCTCCGGCCGGCGACGTCGCGACAGCCGGCGACGTGGCAGAAGTTTGTGCGAATAAGGGACTCGCGATTGCTATCGCGAATAGAATGGCGGCCAATGATGTAAATTTTTTCATGGTGTGCATTGTGCCAGTAACGAGTGGCCAGTGGCAAGTGCGATCAGACTTGTTTGGTAACAGATTTGAAACCTCGGTGTGCTCCAACGCTCCCGGATATCGTCGCGAGCAGAACCGCCTCGCGAAAAGGGCTCTGTCCCAAAACGCGTGTCCGCCAGCCGCGCTCCAAAGCGGCCGTGCCACCACGAACTCTGTGCGCGATGGCTCGAGAGGCTCGCGCGAGAAACGCAGTGGCGTAAGATTCTGAAATGAAACCACAAGCTCCGACAATTGAAATTTGCCCAGGCATCACTCGCCGTACAGTCGCGCACGGCAACGCGATGTATCAGATGCTCGCCACACTCGCCGCCGGGAGCCAGATGCCTGCGCACTCGCATCCACAGGAGCAGATCGTTCACATTCTCGAGGGCAAAATGCGGTTGATTGTCGAAGGTGTGCCGCACGAGCTTTCAACGGGCGACTCATTTTATCTTGCGAGCAATCTCTCGCATGGCGTCGAGACATTGTCAGCAACACGCGTGCTCGATACGTTCAGTCCGCCGCGGGACGATTACCTGGCGATCGACGAAAACGCTCGTCACGGCGCCTTGTAGCTGTGTCGTACAGAACAAAGCAGCCAAATCAAAACACGGTCGTTCAACCTTTCGGCTCGTCTGCGATCCGCAGTACAACTTTTCCGCGTGTGTGATGCGTCGCGGCTTGTTGCTGAGCCTTGACCGCATCATTCAACGGCAAAACCTCCGTAACAACTGGCTTGATTTTTCCTGCATCAACCAACTGGGCAATCTCAGTGAGATCGGCCGTATCCGGGTGAACGGAGATACTCGCGCTGCGAATTCCGTGTTTCTGAAGCTCGACCGGATCGGGACGCGCTACCAGTGACATGACGATACCGCCTTTCTTCACTACACCGTAGGAACGCGCGAGTGTTTCTTTGCCCACCGGATCGAGCACGGCGTCCACATCTTTGGCAACGTCTTCAAATCTTGTCTTCGTGTAATCGATCGCCACGTCGACATAGAGTTGCTTGAGCAGATCCTGGTTTGCAGTCGAAGCGGTGGCGATGACACGCGCGCCGCGCGCTTTCGCAATTTGCACGGCGAAGCTGCCGACGCCGCCGGAGCCGCCGTGAATGAGAATGGTTTGTCCCGCACGCAGCTGACCGACGTCCACCAACGCCTGCCACGCGGTCAAGGCGCCCATCGGCACCGCCGCGGCTTCGGCAAAGGTGAGTGACTTCGGTTTCGCGGCTACTTCCCATTCCTTGACCGTGACGAACTCCGCCCATCCACCGCCGAAAGTTGGGTAACCGTAAAGTCGCCCACTTTGAGCTTCCTAATGTTCGCGCCGATTTTCTGGACGACCCCAGCGATGTCGTATCCCGGAATCAGCGGCAGATGGGTGCCGAATTCCTTGGCGTATTTCCCGTTGAGCGTCAGTGGATCGGCTGGATTGACGCTGCTGGCGATCACACGCACGAGCGCTTCATCATCGTTCGGCTCTGGCCGCGGTAATTGTTCAAGTTTCAGCACATCGGGTGCACCATATTCGTGCGCCACAACGGCCTGCATCAGTAGCTTTTCGTCAGTCCGCGCCATGCAGACCGACAGGACTCCGAGAGCGGCTAAGCTCAAAAACGGAGAGCTGATCCGCTGCATTGCATAACACCACAGTCGCGTGCGTTCTGCTGAACTGCGAACTGGAAATTTTCCCATTCGCACCAGAAATTTACTTCTGGGCATCAATGAAGACCTGCCAGCGCTTGACGCTCTCCAGTTTTAGAATGCCGTGCGTATACCACGGATCTTCCCTCAATTTCTCTCGCACCTCGTTTTCATCGTCGGCATTGACGATGAGCATAGCGCCGCCTTCATCGACCAGCGGTCCGCCCATCAAGATGAAGCCTTCGGCAACGAGCTGATCGATGAACGCCGCGTGCTCGTTCCAAAGCGGCTGCCCGCGCGTGTTACTGGATTTATCGCGGTTCGGGCCCGCTGACGAAATTACCACGAACGTGCTTTGCATCGCAGGCAAAGTGAACCCTGAACGTCTAATGCTCAAACAGGTTTCCTGTTTCAATTGAACCCTGCCAGCCCGGGGTGCACATTTGGTTCAATGGCCGCCAAATCCGCTGTCGTAGCCCCGAATTCCAATGCGAGAACTTTGCTAATCGGCATCGCTGTGCTGATGGGCGTTTGTATAGCGTCGCTAATAATCGCTGGCGCGACGAGCTTAATCTCGCTGGCAGAGCGAATTCACCCGGTGGCAGGCACGATCGCGTTCTGGGGCATTTGTCTGGCCGCAGGACTTTTTGCGCTTTACTGCCTGATTGCATACGCGCGGCTGCCGGCAGCGCTCGTACCGCCGAAGGAGACCTCTGGGCCGAAGCACGAGGCGTATCTGCGAGCGTTGCGCGTTCGACTGGCGAATAATCCGCGAGCTCGTAAGTTGCCACTGGCGACAACGGCTGAAATCGAAGCCGCAGTCGCGCAGTTGTCGAAGCAAGCGGATTTGGTTGTCCGCAGAACGGCGAGCACCGTCTTTCTCAGTACCGCGCTCATGCAAAATGGCCGGCTCGATGGGCTCATCGTGCTATTTACGCAGATTCAAATGGTCGGACGAATTGCGCGGATCTACGTCCAACGTCCTTCGCCACGCGAACTGATGCGGCTGTATGCGAATGTTTCTGTCACAGCATTTGTTGCCAGCGGCCTTGAATCGCTTGATCTCGGCGAAATGGTGGCGCCGCTTGCCGTCTCTGTGGTGCCCGCGCTCAAAGGCGGGATTCCAGGATTGAGTGGCATCTCTGCTCTACTGGTGAAATGCGTTTCCAACGGCGCTGCGAATGCGTTCCTCACGCTGCGCGTGGGCGAAGTTGCGCGACGTTATTGCGAATTGACCTCGCGCAGTTCGCCGGAAGCGATTCGGAAATCTGCTACTGCCACGGCTGTCCAGCATCTCGGGCGAATCGTGCGCGAAAACGGAGCGCTCGTTGTTAGGAAGATTTGGGCAAGCACCGGACGCGCATTAATCGATAGCGGCGTATCGAAAGCCGAAGACATCGCGGGCGCTACTCGCGATCTTTTTGGCAGAATTTCGCCGTGGCGAGTCAAAGAAGAAGATTCCATCGCTCATCCGTGATTCATCGGCGCGCCGACGATGGCCCTACCCTTCAGCAGCGCACTCCTGACATCTTTTTAGATCTAGTTTACCGGAAGCAAGGACGGGAATTGTTTCAACTCGCTGGACGTGTTTGGGAATCCACAAGTTTGGAACACCTGCGTCGTGCAATTGTTCGCGTAGCTCGGCAATATTGATATCAACTGCGCTAAGCAGCACGAGCGCCTCGCCCTTGGCCTCGTCCTGCACGCCGATGATGGCGATGGGGCGTTCGTCTCTTCCCGATAGTCCCAATAGCTCGATAATTTTGTGTTCGATCGCTTCATGCGGCACCATTTCGCCGCCGATTTTCGAAAAACGTGAGAGGCGACCTTCGATGTAAAGAAATCCGTCTTCGTCGAACCGGCCAATGTCGCCGGTCTTCAACCAGTCGTCGCGCAGAACTTCTGCAGTTCGTTCCTGATCCTGCAGATAGCCTTCGAAAATACTGACGCCGCGCAGCCAAAGCATTCCGGGATCGAACAGCGAAAGTTTTCGACCGGTCTCCGGTTCACGGATCTCTGCAGCGATACCCGGCGCGAGTCTCCCAACTGATCCCAAACGGCTGGAGGGCTGCACATGTTCGCCGGGTTTTTTCGGCTCGGGATCAGGCAAATTGACGCTGACTACCGGCGCAGTCTCAGTCAGCCCATAACCCTCGAAAACTTTTTTTCGGAAGCGTTCCTCAAAGTGTGTAGCCAGTTCGAGCGGCAATTTTTCCGCGCCGGTAATGATGAGGCGTAAGCTGCGGAGCTGCTTCGGTTCAGCTTTGCGCAAATACAGGCGCAAAAAAGTGGGCGTTAGGAGCAGGAACGTCAGCTCATATCGGTCGATCAGGGCTGCGCATTTCGACGCGTCCAATGGGTTCGGATACGTAACGATGCGCACACCTTCGATGAGCGGATACCAAAGTGTGACCGTTGATCCAAATGTGTGAAAAAACGGCAGCGACGCGAGAATGGCGTCGGTTTTCTTCGCATCCAGCAGTTGCCGAAATTGGAACACATTTCCCACGACGTTGCGGTGACTCATCACCGCTCCTTTCGGTTCGCCGGTGGTTCCGCTGGTAAAAAGCAATACTGCTTCGGCGTGCCCGCCTTTTTTCGGGATCTTCAGAAGCGGCAAGAGCAAGCGCGCGGGAACCACGATCGAGACGATCCACCACAGGATAATTTGGCGTTTCATTCGCGGCATCAGTTCATCGAGTTTCAAGACGCGTTCGGGCCACGGAAAATCGTCGAGGCGTTCGATGAACGGCGTCGCTGAGATTGCGACCCCGAGATTCGCGCGCCGGCAGCAGGATTCATTCGCCCCGCGTCCCATGGTGAAATTAAGGTCCACGGGGGTTTTATTCGCCAGGATCACTGCCAGATTCGCCATCATCGAACCCTTGCTGGCGGGCAAAACGATCGCAATTCGCTCGTCGGGAAATTCCTTGCGCAAATGGCGACTCAATGCCGACGCTGCGCCGAGCAGTTTCGCGCGACTTAGGCTGCTATGATCGATTCCATCTATCACCGCTGTGGCAAACGGTCTGCGCTTAAGGCCGCGGACGCATTCTTCGGCAAGATGTCGCTCCAGTGAAGGCCGGCGGCTGAAACAGAATTCGCCTAGCTTGAGCAACTCCTCACGCATGGTGGCAATGTCTGCCGACTTTGCGTCGAGTGGTCTGCCGAAAGCGACGGTGACCGGATACGGGATTCGCTTCGGAAATTTTCTGAAAAATTTTCCGCCTTGGAATGAAAAGATCGATCCCCAGAGTTGGTCTAGCCAAACCGGCACGACCTGGGCCTGGGCGTGGCGCGCAATGACTTCATATCCGCGCTGCAAACGCAATAGTGTTCCCCTTCTTTCCAACTCGCCCTCAGGAAATACACATACGATCTCTCCGGCGGCGATTCGTTCCGCAGCGGCGCGCACTGCAGCATGCGAATGCCGGTTGCTGATCGGAATACAGCCGAGAGCGCGCAGGATCGGATGCAAAATCCGTTTGTGATAATACTCCTGGTCGATGACGTAACGAATCGGCCGTGGGCAGGCGAGCTGCAGGACGAGCGCGTCCACCCAGCTGATATGATTCGGCACAAGAAGAAAACCGCCAGCCGGTAAGTTCTCCAGACCAAGCGCAGAGACGCGATAAAAGCAGCGCACCAGTGGTCGGCCGAAGAAATAGAGAACGCGTTCCGCAGTGGATTGGGGCCGCATGGTTTATGATTTACAATCGGCGCACGCCAAACTGCAATCGGCAATTGTTCATGGAAGCTAGCCGCGGAAAACCGTTGACGGGCTCGTATGTGGCCCTCGCTCTGCTCCTGGCCATCAATCTTTTCAATTACATCGACCGGCAGATTCTCGCCGCGCTTGAGCCCGATATTCGCGCCGCGTTTTTTGCGCCTAACGATCCGAATGCGATGATGCGGACCGGCTGGTTGGGCGACGCGTTTTTTGTCACGTACATGGTCAGCGCGCCGATTCTCGGCTTGCTCGCCGATCGAGTCTCCCGCTGGATCATTATTGGTTCTGCTGTGATTTTGTGGAGCCTGGCCAGCGGCGGCTCCGGTCTGGCAGCGACATTCACCATTCTGTTTGCGACTCGAATCTTCGTGGGGATCGGCGAAGGCGGCTACGGACCGGCGGCACCGACAATCTTGTCCGATCTCTTCCGGATCGAAATACGCGGTCGCGTCATGGCGATTTTTTATGCGGCGATTCCTGTTGGGAGCGCCCTCGGGTATGTAATCGGCGGGCTCATCGGTGCTCACTTGGGCTGGCGTTGGGCATTTTATCTCGTCACACCGCCGGGTTTGTTGCTTGGCCTTTTGTCTTTCTTGCAACGCGATCCGCGAGTCGGTGCGGATCACGTGGTGCAGAAATCGCCACGGCGCAACCTGGGAGATTACGTGAGACTCTTCCGGACGCGTTCGTATCTCATCAACTGCGTCGCTCAAACGTTGATGACATTTGCAACAGGTGGCCTGGGTTTTTGGGCATCAGCATATCTCCGTTATCGGAATCAAAGTCCGGATGTAGGAATGACGATATTTGGCCTGATCACCGTCGTAGCAGGCCTGGTGTCGACTTTGCTGGGAGGTGTTATTGCGGATAGATTACGTTCGCGTTTCGCCGGTTCTTATTTCTGGGTTTCAGGTATCGGAATGCTGATCGCGTGTCCGTTTTTTATTGCAACACTTTATACGCCCTTCCCTGTGGCGTGGATTCCAATGTTCGTCGCGATCTTTTTCCTGTTTCTGAACACAGGCCCCTCAAACACGGCTCTGGCCAATGTTTCGTTGCCAGCCGTGCGCGCGACGGCCTTCGCCGTCAACATTCTCGTCATCCACGCGCTAGGCGATGTGCAAGCATTCTGGCTGCTCGGCTACATCGGCGGCCACACGAACATGCATGTGGCATTTCTGGTTGTATCCGGAATTATTCTCCTCTCCGGCCTGGCCTGGCTCGTCGGTGTGAAATATCTTCCGGCGGACACTGCTGCGGTAGAAACAGCCGGAACCGTCTGAACGTTCGTCCAGTCTCGGAAGCTTTATTTCGATGTTGCGCTGTTTACCGATGCTCTCGCTAATTTGGCTGACAAGCAACGCTTGCGCAGACGGCGTTCCCGATGATTGCACACAGCTTATCTTGGGAATTGCGCCGACTTGGGATTCGATGCGCGGCGAGGTGCGATTGTTCGAGCGACCACACGGGGGCGACTGGGTAGTTGCGGCGGGGCCGTTTCCCGTTTTGTTCGGCAAGAA
>QHPE01000004.1:0-9390 GCA_003218945.1 Verrucomicrobiota bacterium
AATCATGATTACCCCCACGCGAGTTTCTTACGCTGTGCTTGCTGCCACAATTGTCCTCGCGAGGTTTCTTCACCTTGAGGCGCCGCTACTGGTGATCTTGTTTTCGTATTTTGCATTGCGCCAACTCTATTATGTCACCAGAAGAAAGTGGCTTGCGCTGGCTTTGTTCATCATCGGCGTAACCGGGGTTGCCGCTGGCGGAGTTTATTTTACACGGACGGCCGTTTTGGCTCTGCCGGGTGTGGCGGATACCTCTATACCATCCGCCAACGCCTGGGCTCAAAAGAGTCGGATCGAATTGCCTTTTACGGATTTCGAAAGTCTCAGGCAGTTCGTCGTTGGCGCGCTCGGGGAAGAAGCGAATTACCTGCGCAACGTTGCAAACGTTGCCAAAGCTACCACCACGAACCTGGTGTTCAGCATTCTTGGAATCATCGCTGCGGCGAGCCTGTCTTTCAAAACCGGACTTGACCCCTATCGGGGCACACATCGGGTAAAGAACAACCTTTACTCGGTCTGCTGCGATGAAGTCGCGAAACGTTTCCGCGATTTTTACCGGAGCTTTGCCACTGTGATGGGGGCGCAAATCACCATTTCTCTGATCAATACCGCGTTGACGGCGATTTTTCTCATGGCGGTCCGCATGCCGCACGCCCCGCTGCTCCTTGCGGTCACATTTCTTTGTGGCCTGGTGCCCATTGTCGGCAATCTTGTGAGCAATACCATCATCGTTTTTGTCGCATTGACGGTGTCGCTCAAACTGGCGATTTCCGCGCTCGTGTTCCTAATAGCGATCCATAAGCTCGAGTATTTGCTGAACAGCAAGATTATCGGCGATCGAATCCGCAATCCGGTTTGGCTGACGCTGATTGCGCTGATTCTTGGTGAACGACTCATGGGCGTCCCCGGATTGATCCTCGCGCCAGTAGTATTGAATTATTTGCGCGTAGAGATGCTGACCGTGGAGGTGCCGGTTCGACGCGAACATATTGAAATCTTTAAATCGGTGAACGGTTAACCAATTACTCATCCTGAGCGAAGTGAAGCGGAATCGAAGGATCCCGCGGCGCTACTGAAAAGTAATACCACAGGATTCCTCGACTTCGCTCGGAATGACATCTGAATTAACGGTACCTAATTCATGAAAGCCGGTTTCGTTGAAAAACTCATCGAGCGGCTCGGGCGTATCGGTCCCGAAGAGGTGCAGAATTATTTTCTGCGTCTGGCGCAGGAGAAAGGCTTTCTGGAAACGGTATTCAATGCCATTCAGGAGGGCATCATCGTGACCGACTCCAAAGGGCGTATCACTTACCTGAATTACGCAGCGTGTGGACTATTTGGGCTGGAGCCAGGCGAAGCAATCGGCAAACGGCTCGACGAACGCATTAGAGGTCTCGATTGGGGATCGCTCACTCAAAGTGGCGACCCGGTCAGCCATGACATTGAAATTTTCTATCCGCACAATCGGTTCATCAATTTTTACGTTGTGCCGTTGGTGATGGAGGAACGCGAAACTGTAGCCGGAATCGATGATTCCGGCCGGAACGAATCTTTGAAAAGTAAACGCGGTCAGCCGGGATCAACGATCCCGGCTACAGGGCAAGAGGTTGGTCATGTAATGATCCTCCGCGACATCACTTCGAGCCGCCGCACAGCCCAGGAAACGATTGAGTCGGAGCGATTGAACGCATTGACGTTGCTTGCAGCAGGCGTTGCGCACGAGATCGGGAATCCACTGAATTCGCTGCACATTCACTTGCAATTGATGGAGCGCACTGTGCAAAAGCTGCACGACGGCGCACGGGAGGAACTTGAACATTCGATCGAGGTCGCCCGTTCCGAAGTCAACAGGCTGGATTCCATCGTCACGCAATTCTTGAAAGCCATTCGGCCGTCGCGGCCACAATTGCGACCCGAAAATGTGAACACGATCGTCGAGGAAGCAGTTCGCTTTTTCACACCTGAGCTTCAAGACCGCGAAATCGTCGTCGAACAAGCGCTGCGCTCAGACGTACCATTGCTTCAGCTCGATCGCGATCAGATGAAGCAGGCGTTTTACAACATGATCAAAAACAGTCTCGAAGCCATGCACCGCCACGGTAGGTTGCGCCTTCGGACCGACCTCGATGATACGCATGTCGTCCTCCAATTCACCGATACCGGGGGCGGTATGTCGGCGGAAAACTTGAGCCACGACCAAGCCGTCGGGCACAGGCCTTGGATTATTGATTGTGCGTCGCATCGTGCGCGAGCATGGCGGCGAGCTTTCCATCAAGAGCAGCGAGGGTAAAGGGCTTACTCTGACTATCCGTTTGCCATACATCGACAAACGCATTCGAATGCTGGAAGCCGGCGATCAAAAGTCAGAGCGATGAAAGCAGATCCGAATGGAGGACGGAGCTCTGCGACGCCTAACGAGCGTTTTCCCGATGACCTATGAGGGCAAAGCTCGCAGGAGCTCGCCCTTCCATTTCGCTGTCCTAATCGCCGCCAAATGTTTTCTTGAGCCAAATTCCGAACTGACGAAAAAGCAGACCGAGATAAGCGCCGGGTGATTCCTTGAAAAGCGCGACGATACGCTGACTGAGGTCTTGCTTTGGTTCGTCGATGGTGCCGGATAGCCGTACATCAGTCCATAGATACCCGCTTGAACGTCGACTAAAAACTTCTTCAGGATTTGGCAGCCAGTCCAGATACTCACGGGTAAGCCCAAGTCTGATCGTGCCGCGCAAAACCCGGCGCTTGATAGAAATCTCTCCCTGAATCCGGAATTTTTCTTTCTCCTCTATGGCGATGTCTTTGATCTCGATCTCCGGATAGCGCCACGCAAAACCGAGCGAACATTCGTTTAGGTCCAGACGTCCAAACGACTTCTTGTGGGCAAGCTCCGCGAGCTTTTCCAGAAATGGAAGATCGTCAATTCGCCCGTTTCGGATGCGCAACGAACCTTCGCCAGACGAACTTTCCAGCTTTGGATCCTTTCCGGCGTAGTGGAGATCACCGAAAGCGCTGCCATTCAAACGGCCCTTCCATTCCGCTGGCAGCCACTGGCGAATGGGCACCGACTTGAAATTCGCTTTCACATCGATGCTCTTGTCTTGGCCGAGGCCTGCGTATCCCTTAGCCCGAATGCTTTCGTCGCTGTTTAAATCGGATGCGAGATCGATATCGTACAGAGTCAAAAGCGTTTTCGTGATCAGGAGATGTGTCCGGCGAAGTTCGAGATCCGGGACCGGCGCCATTTTTAGTCGGCCGCCTGTTGCAACGTACTCGAAATCCCGGCCGTTCGGCGTAATGAGCAGTTGAGTTCCGAAGAAGCCAGCTCGTTCGCCGCGAAGCCGCCAGGTGATATTGGCCTGCTCCGATTGAATCTTCTTCAGATAAACCCTGTTCGGCAAAAAAATCGCGAACCACGGTTTCGGCGGGACCGCTTCCGGATGAGCTTCGTATATCTGGATCTCCACTTCGCCAGACTCCACGTGCACATCATCAAATCTCCACTGCCGCAAAAACATCCCCCAAGGGTCGAATTTGACGGCTATGTCATGAGCAACCAGTGACTTCATGGCTTTCACTCCGTTGTCGGTTTCCAAGCTTTCGCTTTGCGCCGTTACTGCGCCGGTGCGTCGAATCGGCCCGTAACGCGCCCGGGGGAAATGCAAACCCTTGGCCGTTTCCTGTTCCATGCCGGTACGGAATGCGTCGCTCTCAACATAATGCGTGAGGAGCGGACTAAAGACCGCCACGCCAGCCGCGAATGCGATCATCAGGAATATCGCAATCGCGGCGGCGAGGATGAGTACTTTCCTTCGCAAGGGTACAACGAGAAAAGGTTAGGTTGTTACAACCGTTACACTGAAGATCGCGTGTAACGCTTGTAACTGGTGCAACTAATCACTGGGCTTGCCCGTCATCCCGAGTTGCGCAAACAGGAACGCGTAAATGTCGGCCACCTGTTTGATGCGCTCGCTCAATGCAGTGCCGATACCGTGGCCCGCACTCGAGCTGGTTCGCAGAAGAATCGGGTTCTCCGATTTGTTCGCGGCTATCAGGCGCGCCGTCATCTTGCGCGAATGATACGGCGCGACGCGCCCGTCGTTTGCGCCGGTCATCATTAGGACAGCGGGATATTTCGTTCCGTCGACCACGTGGTGATAAGGTGAATAAGCGTACAACGCCTTGAATTGTTCGGGGTTTTGCACCGTGCCGAACTCGGTGACATTGAACGCTCCGTTTGGCGCCAGTTCCACCCGCAGCATGTCGTAAATGCCTACCGACGAAACGACCGCTCGGAACAAATCGGGACGCTGTGTGATTAGCGCGCCCATAAGCAGGCCGCCGTTGCTTCCACCCTGAACGGCCAGCTTTTCCGAGCGCGTATATTTCTCTTTGATAAGGTATTCGGCCGCTGCCGCGAAGTCATCGAACACGTTTTGCTTTTTGGTGAGGTTACCGGCCTTATGCCACTCTTCGCCGAATTCGCCGCCGCCGCGAATATTCGCCACCACATATACGCCGCCAAGATTGAACCAAAGCCGCCGTGTAAAATCAAAATTTGGCGACATGCTAATCCCGTAACCGCCATAGCCGTAAAGCAGCGTTGGATTCTGCCCATCGCGTTTCGTTCCCTTCCTGAAAAGGATGTTGAGCGGGATTTTTGTCCCATCCTTTGAAGTAGCTAACTCACGGCGCACCTCGATGTCGGCAAGTGACACGGGCGAGGTGCTCCGCAGAGCGGTCTTTGCTGGGTCCGTTTTACCCGCGGAACATTGAAACCACGCCGCGGGCGCAGTGTAACTCACGTCGCGGAACAGCAATGATCCATTCTCGAGCGCGAGCATCTCCTGCACAGAGGAGATCTGGGGAATGGGAATGACCGTTGCATTTTTGCCATTGAGATCGAACCGCCGGATCTGAGAAGGACCGCCGAGCAGATCGCCTGTGTAAAGAGCGTCGTTGCTGGGCACAGTCTGCTCGATAACTGCTTCCCCCGCCGAGACGATCTCCGCAGCATTTCTTAGTTCAGGGACCTCGAGCGGCAATCGCAGAATCTTGCCGCGCGGGGCCTCGGCACGTGACAGCAGGTAAATCGCGTCGTCGCGTCCCAAACGCGCGAGTTTAATCTGGTCGCTGAATTGCGTGATCTGCTTCCAGATTCCATCTGGCCCTAGCAGGAAATGCTCGAAGTCGCCGCCATCGCCGTTCGCCACGGTGGCGAGGAAATATTTGCCGTCGCGCGAAGACTGAAGAGTGATCTCGGCGATTCGCGGAAAGTCTTTGCCGATCGAATACGTATCGTCGGTGTCAGGCGTGCCGAGCTTGTGGAAATAAATCTGCTGATAAAAATTCAGATCAGCATCGGGCCGCTCGCCTTTCCGGGGAAAACGCGTGTAATAAACGCCGGTACCATCGGCATTCCACGCCGCGCTGCCACCTGCGGTTGGGTATTGAACATGCGCGATAGCATCCGGCAGCGCCTTGCCTGTCGCGGTTTCGTAGAAGTGAAGCGTACCGTCTTCGCTGCCGCCGGTCGAAAGTGATACCGCGACACATTTGGCATCCAACGACGGCACAAACCAGTCGATCGTCGTCGCACCTTTGGTATCGAGCACATTCGGATCGAGCACAATCTTCTCCGACTTCAGGTCGTCGGCCGAAGCGAGCGTCACAAGCATCGGCTGCTGTTTGGGCGGCTGGAATTTCATCGCGAACAAAATTCCCGGCCGGGAGACGAGCGAGAAGTAACTCGGCGACGTTTTCGCGTACCAGTCACTTAGCTGTTTCTCAATCGCCGCTCGATCGGGCAAGCTGTCGAGATATTTACGTGTCCGCTGGTTCTGTACGCTCGACCAAGCTTTAACTTGTGAGTCGTCATCGTTTTCGAGCCACTGGTACGGATCTTCCACGGTTAGCCCGTTGTACTCAGTGGCAACAGGTTTCTTTGGCGTGTCGGGCGCGTGCTCGGCCAAACTGACGTTGCTGAGCGTAAGCGCAGCGGCCGTGGCGAGTAACGACAGAAAAAGATTCGCTCTCATAATGGAGGAGCAAAGACCAGGGCGTCTAAGTTGCAAAAAGATTCTGCTAAGGTCTGGCCAGCGCCGGCGATGCCGGAGAAGCCGCCGCGTACTTCGGATCCTTTACCTGGTTACGAATCGCCACGTACAACTTCTTTATCGCCGTGAGGCTCGCGTGATTGGCGATGAACGCCGGGATAACACCACCAGTGTCTGAGTAGATGGAATACGTGGCGCGCGTCTTCGCCGGCCCATCGGGTTCTAACAGCCATGTGCCGTTGCAAACTTTTACGCGGACTATGCCTTTCTGTTCTGCGGGTCCAAGTTCATTCGCCGCTTCCCATTGACTGAGATATGTGAGCCCTTTTGGGCCAGGCCAGGATTTCTTCCAAACGCGCAATGTATAATCGCGGTCCTCACAAATTTTCGGTGAGAGACGTTGATAGCCGATCATCGAGTCGCCTTCGCGTTTCAGCAACCGGCATTCCAATGTGTAAGGCATGAACTTCGGATAATTCTCGAAATCGTCGATGACTCCGTGCACGGCATAAGTGGAAGCGTCGATGGCGCCGATGGCCTTGAACTCTTTTAGCCGGGATTCAGCATGCTGTCGGCTATAGATGATCGCTTCTTTCGTGTCAGCGGCGAGCTTCCAACCATCTGTCGGGTTAACCGCGCTGGAGAAATCGGCGCCAAACGTGTTCCATCCCGAAACGAGCAAGATCAACCCGAAACCGGGGAGAACTCGGCAAAGCATCGGGCGATAATACATGGTTTCGCGTCCTTAGCCATGTTTCTTTGAGCATCATTCGGGTGCGCGTACTTTCCAAAAAGAGCGAGTTCGAGTGCCAAAATCCGGGGGCCCGTGTGACTTGTTAAAAAAGTTAAAAAGGTTACAGGAGTTACAAATCGGAACCCATTGCAACGATGTAACAGTTTAACGAGTTAACCAGGCGAAGCCATGAATCTACAGCCCACTGTTCTGATTGTTGACGATGAGAAGCATACGCGCGATGGGCTGCGCCGCTTGCTCGAGAACGATTATGATGTCTATGTCGCCGCGGACATCGCCGGCGCGGTAGATGTCCTCGAGCGCGAGCAGATCGACGTGCTCCTCATCGATCTGCGCCTCGGGAACGAAGACGGAATGCTGTTGATCGATCGCGCGCTGAAGATGTCTCGTCCGCCGATCTGCATCATGATGACTGCTTATGGTTCGGTCGATGTGGCCGTGGAGGCGATGAAGCGCGGCGCTTACGATTTTGTGACCAAACCGCTTAACCTCGACAAGGTGGAAATGCTGATCTCGCGCGCGGTGCAGGGCCGCAAACTCGAGCAGGAAAATCGGGCGCTTCGGGAACAAGTGGACGAACGTTACGGTCTTGAAAAGATCTGGGGTGACTCACGAGCGTTGCACGAAGTGCTGGAGACCATTAAGCAGGTGGCCCCCTCATCCGCCAATGTCCTGATCGAAGGCGAGAGCGGCACCGGCAAGGAGTTGGCTGCGCACGCCATTCACAATTTAAGCCGTCGCAACAAAGCGAAATTTGTAGTGGTGCATTGTGCGGCGCTTTCCCCGCAGCTTCTCGAGAGCGAGTTATTCGGCCACGAGAAAGGCGCGTTCACTGGCGCGCACGAACGGCGAATTGGCCGGTTCGAGCAGGCAAGTGGAGGCACGATTTTCCTCGACGAAATCGCGGAGATCGATCCGAGCACGCAGGTCAAATTGCTGCGCGTGATCAGCGAGCAACGCGCTTTCGAGCGGGTGGGCGGTAATCAGACACTGCGCGCCGATGTGCGTTTGATTGCAGCCACGAACAAAAACCTCGAACAACTCGTGCGCGAAGGAAAATTCCGCGATGACCTGTACTTTCGCCTCAACGTTGTGCGCATTGTGATGCCGCCGTTGCGCGACCGAAAAGAGGACATCCCGATTCTCGTCCGCGGATTCCTACGCCACTTCTGCAAGGAAAACCATAAACCGCTTCTCGAACTCGCGCCATACGCCATGGATGCGCTGCTTGCTTACAATTGGCCTGGCAACGTTCGCGAGCTGCGCACCGCAATTGAGCACGGCGTGGTTATGGCAACCGGCCAACAAATTACGTTGCGCGACCTCCCAATGGCCGTGCGTCAGGCGGCCGGTGCCGCAGGCGCGGGATTGCCCGGTAGCGTTTCACCGACTGAGGCCTTCGGCGAAAAAACCAGCCCGCTCGATTTGCATGAGACAGAAAAAAGATTGATTGCTCAGGCCCTTGCCGCGACGAACGGCAACGTAACCGCCGCTGCCAAGAAACTNNGAGATGAATCTGTCAAAAGCGTCGGCGCCTCGCCGCAGCGTCGGGGAGAATCAGCGACCGAATTCGTCAGACACTTAGTTCTTAGTGGATCTTGTAAAGTCGTAAGCTGAATCAAATAAAACGGCGAAGTTGTAGCCCAGGTGCTGCCGCGTGCCATCGCTGGAATAGAGATGGACTGGCCGGGTGCAATTCGATCCCGGTGGGAAGACGCATCCTATGGCGTCTCCCCCGGGACTTGATCGCTCACAAACCCGTCAGTGGATGAAGTTTGCCCACGGCCTGGTGAGAACAAAGTTTGCACCTGGTGTTTCGACATTGGCATTGGTATTACCGGCCACGACGTCGTAGTTGGTTGTGTTGTTACTGGCATCGTTACGCACAACGAAGTTGCCACCTGCATCGATGTCTATTCCACGGTCGTTCTGGGTACTCATGTTGCCGTCGATCCGATTGATCCTGCCTGTGGCGTGCACGCCAGCGCCGTCACCGCCGCCCGCACCGTTACCCTGGCAAGTGTTACCTTCCACGCGAGCAAGGTTACCATCGCCAGTGTTACCCGATGTCGTGCAACCGGTCACCGCGCTTCCAGCAGAGGCGATAATCCCGATGCCAGTATTCCCGCTCGCGTTGCAGTTACTCACCGTGCTGGAGCCGCCGACCGAGATCCCGCCGCCGCGATTCTCCTCCCCCGTGGAACCAGTAACAAAGGTCCGTTTCGGGCCCGCTATGCCAAAGCCCGTATTGAAATGCGCATTACAGTCGATCACCGTTAGACTGCTGACCGAACTTGTCGTGATTCCCGCGCCGCCGTTATTGTAGGCGAGGCATGACTTGAGAATGGAGCCACCGCCAAACTGAAATCCATGGCTCCCATTGAGGCTGCTCACACATCCGCTCACGAGCACGTCATTACTGCCCCCCATGCCGACTCCGCCATTTTGGGCTGCGACACAGTTATTAACCTGACTGCCGCTATTGATACTGATCCCGGCACCGGAATTAGCATCCGCACGCAAATCGTCAATCCGCGCCAGGCCGGCGGTCGATCCAACCACTCCATCAATCCCCCATCCGCT
>QHPE01000004.1:9408-10193 GCA_003218945.1 Verrucomicrobiota bacterium
CATTCCGAACGACGATGTGAATATGACTGTTTATCAATACACCGCTGAGCGATCCGCTGACACCGAGCATGGCGAAACCGCCCAAGTCGAGCGTGACGCTGTCGGCATCGATCCTGATCCCACTTTTGCCGCTCTCGCCAACGATGTTATTCGCGAGGCAATATGAGCCGGGCTGGCTGATAACAAACTCTGCAGTGGCATCACCCGGAGTGTTGACACTGTTAACATCAATACATGTCGCCTGCGCGGCGCAGGTTAATAACGAGATGAGAACGATTACGACTGAACTGATATGTGGTGCTTTCATTACTTAGATTTCCCTTTCTTTTTGTTGTTTTTGGTTTTCCAGATCTCTCCAGGAGCGCTGAAAGGCGAAGAAGCCAACGTCTGAATAAGCCGCGCAGAGACCGACGTATTCTTGAACGATGATGGCAGCCTGAAAGTAGGGTGACGCATGATCGTTAGTAAGGGCTTAACGACGGTTTCGGTGCAGTTGGCCGCGCAGCTATTGATTGTCGGTGACGGCTTGGATTTCCGCGTCTCGTTGACTAAGTAGTGACTTAAGCTGCGTGATCCTGCTTTCCAGTTTCTCCAACCTGCATGCTTGTTCCTCACCCTTGCGATGTTTCTTCAGAAATTCGTTGAGCAACATCGCGTTGACCGCGTCGTAGCGCACGGAGTATGGCTTGCCTTGCTCGTCGCGCGTGACTAAGTCAGGATCCACCTCGGCCACTTCTTCAGCAACTAGTCCGAATTGCGGGGCGCCCTCAGAATCAAGCTGGTGC
>QHPE01000005.1:0-6044 GCA_003218945.1 Verrucomicrobiota bacterium
AAACCTTCAGTGTACAACGGCCCTACGCAACGTTACGGGGATTCCAAGCGCTCAGGTAATGTCCAGCGTGGGATCGCAAGCCACGATTTTTCTGTTGGCATATACCCCGAATATGCGTTGCATGATTGCGTGCGATGAATGCTATTGACCAGCCGCTGCCCTTGGAGAATTGGACGCAATCGACTCGCGAGGAGGTAGCGAATGGTATCAGCCATGGAATGGGTCTGGTCGGTGCGATGATCGGCACTCCCATCTTGCTTCAGGCCGCGTTCCATCATGGCAACATCCCTTTTATTGTCGGTACGATCATCTTTGCCACGACCATGATGCTCGTGTACCTGACATCGACGCTGTATCATGGCTGGCCGCGCACGCATACGAAATCTCTTCTCCAACTAATAGATCACTCAGCAATTTTTTTGTTAGTCGCCGGAACGTACACGCCATTTGCCCTTGGCCCGCTACGTGGCAGCGGCGGCTTACCGATGCTCGGGATCGTCTGGGCACTCGCACTGTTCGGCGTCATGATGAAAGCAACACGAGGCGTGCTGCGTCATCGGAGACTCGCGATGGGTCTCTACCTCGGAACGGGCTGGCTCGGACTCACATTCATACATCCGCTCGCACTGGCAATTCCGTTGTCGGCACTGCTTTTTTTGATCGCTGGTGGCATCGCTTACACGGCTGGCACGTTATTTTTCACGAACGAGCGGCTGCGTTATGGCCATTTCATCTGGCACCTGTTCGTGCTTGCCGGCACCAGCTGTCACTTTGCGGCGGTGTTTATTTGCGCGAGCTGAAAAGCAGCGCGCACAGTTGGACAAGCGTGTTGGCGCGGCGGATTAATTGGTATGCTGCCCGTAGAGCACAACGATCCAGTAAACGCGAAAATCCTCGCCGTTTCCGAAGACAAGATTGAAGGATTTGTTCGCGAGCCGTTTGAAGAGATTGCCAGGCGCTCGGGTGTAGATGTCGAGGTTGTGATGGCCCGCATCGCTGCGATGTTGCGCGCAAAGACAATCCGGCGTGTCCGGCAAACTTTGCTCGCGACGAATCTGGCTGAGGGCGCGCTGGTGGCGTGGAAAGTTCCCGAAGAGAAGATCGATGCCGCGTTCGATTGGATGTTTCAGCGCGATCCGTTCTCGGGCCACGTGGTGCTGCGCTCGACGGATACTGTTAGCGCTGGGTCGGACTACAAGCTCTGGACGACTCTAAAAGTGCCCCAGGGATTTTCGTTGGAAGCGCATTGCCAGTTGCTGGCGAAAAAAGTCGGTGCGGAACGTTTTCGTCTGATGCCGGCAAAAGGAATCTTCACTCTCGGGGTAGGCCACGTTCGCCGGAAAACGACTGAGCCGGGAAGTAAGACGGACCAGCCGGCGAAAATGATTCCGGTGCAGCCCGTCGAAGTGAGTGAGCATGAATGGAATGTCTTGCTGGCGCTCACGCGTGAATTCACTCCGGAGGAAATTAGGCCGTCGCCGTGGATCACGCGGGCAAACGAAGTCGGCGTATCGCTGCAGGAATTTTGTCGCGTGGCTGAAGATTTGAATGCGCGAAAAATCATTGGCCGTTTTTCGACGTTTCTGGAACACGTCAAGCCCTCTGCGGGCGGTGTGCGTGTTACACGCTTTAATGCGCTATTTCACTGGGCGGTGCCGCCAGGCCGGGAAATTGAGACGGGAGGCGAGGTGGGTCGCCACCATATTTTAACCCACTGCTATTGGCGCGAAGCCGGCCCGGAATTCAGGAACGTCAACATCATGGCTGTAGCACACGGCACGGACAAACGATTGCTCCTCGATCATAAGGTGGCGATTGATCGGCATCTGCGGGCCAGCGATATCCCGGTTTCTTACACCAACGTCTTCTGGGGCGGACGCAGCGAGATCAAGCCGTCCGAAATTTCGCCACGCGTTTATCGTGATTGGCTGTCCGAGCAGGGTAAGTTGTAGCCGCGGGCGTTGACCGCGGCAACGTCGTCTGTGCGATTGGCGAGCCGAGGTCACCGCCCTCGGCTACAGGCGAACTTTTCCCGATAAGTAAGATCGAGGTTTCGCAGGAGAGCGACCGCAAAATTCTGGCGGTCAACCTGCCGGCCTAAGGCCATTGCCATAGATATGGCGTTGTCTTGAAGCTCGGCGGGAAAATCGTCGCGGCATTGGTTCATGTTAATTCCGATGCCGACGACGGCGATGTGTGCCGCTTTGTCTTGTGCGCGCATCTCGACCAGGACGCCGCCTACTTTGCGCCCGAAAAGCTGAACGTCGTTCGGCAATTTAATGGCGGGCTCAACGTTCCATTCCGTGCGAATGACGTCGGCGATTGCTTCGATTGCCCAAATGGTGAGCCGCCCGGAATTGCTGAGATGGATCTCGGGTCGTAATAGGATGGAAAACCAAAGCCCTTTTTCCGCAGCTGATTCCCAGCGGTTGCCGCGCTGCCCGCGCCCGGCGGTTTGATGCTCCGCGAAAACAACCAACCCCTCTGTGACGGACGCCGGACTGGAAACCGCCGCTTCTTGAGGAGATATGACCTGCAAAATGGCGTCGTTCGTAGAGCTGGTCTGTTGGAGCACGATGATCTCCCGACCGATTACAACGTCAGGAAGTTCGGATTTCAGTTGGTCGGCAATTAGCTGGTCCGCCTTCTCAGTCCTGGACATGAGTCATTTCCAGCCCGAGATCGATCGCGTGCGCTGAATTCGTTAGGGCGCCGATAGAAATGTAATCAACCCCAGTGGCTGCAATTCGCCGAATGTTTTTTAACGTGATGCCGCCGCTCGCTTCGAATTTGATGTTGTTCCTCCTCAGCGCCAGAGCTTCGCGAATTTGGGCCGGCTCCATGTTGTCGAGCAGGATAATGTCGATCCCGTCGATCTCGACAAATGCACGCGTCTGCTCCAAGTCATCTGCCTCTACTTCGATACGCAAGTTCGGTCGTTCCTTGCGAAGCTGTCGAATCTGATCGGCGAACCCAGAAAGACCTCGGAGGGCGGCAAGATGATTATCCTTCACCAGAATCATGTCGTACAGACCAGAACGGTGGTTCACGCCGCCGCCAGCGAGTACCGCGGCCTTTTCCAATGCGCGCAGCCCAGCGGTCGTCTTGCGTGTGTCCAATATTTTTGCGGGATGACTTCCGATGGCATCCACGAATTGCCGCGTCAACGTTGCGATGCCGCAGAGGTGTTGAAGAAAATTCAGCGCCACGCGTTCGGCTTTGAGAATCGAGCGCGCAAGGCCGCGCAGCTCAATGACAATGTCGCCAGCGACTACGGAAGCGCCATCCGACTGATGGATCTGGACATCCGTCGCAGGATCGACCTTGTGGAAAACTTCCGCAGCCGCCGCGGTGCCGGCAACAATGGCTGGTTCCCGAGCAATGATGCGCCCGGTTGCGTGCAGCCTCTCGGGAACGAAAAACTCGGTGGTGATATCCCCGTCGCCGATATCTTCTTTAAGCGCGGCCGCGATCGGATCGTAATCCTCGGGATTCATGGAGGAGCAAAGCCGGCACGATACCTGCGAAATGCAAGCGCGTCTATCAAACACCCGACATTGCGTTTGCTGTTGCGCGCCGAATTTGGGCAGAAAAATGATTCGGGCAGCGCACGCTAAGGAGAAACAACTTCCAGAAGAACTCGTGCAACTACCCGAATCGCCTTAACCTGTTAGATTGGACAGCGTGTGGCAGCGCACGTTCGAACTTTTTTACCAAAAAATCGTGTCTGCCTAATGTCCACTGCTCTAAACGTTTACCGGGCCGACTGCACCATTCCGCTCGGATTGGTGCAGCACAACAATGTTCTTACAGAAGGTTTGTCTGCACGACGCTCCCGAGCCGAGCTGCTTCGTCCCGCACTTCCTGGAGAAGCGACTTAAACTCACATTTTTCCAAGGCTGCTATAAGGGCGGGGTAATCGGGGTTAATTCGTAGCTCACTGATCCCGACGGGCAATTGCATCTCGCAGTCCAGATCGACCATTTTCCGATTTTGGAGAACCTGTTCGCGCCCGTTTGCCAGCTTTTCGCGGGTGCGGACGTTTTTCACCTTGTCGAGGTTGTTCAGCAACGGTTCCAGACCTCCAAATTCACGAATCAACGCCGCTGCACCTTTACGGCCTATTCCGATTCCAGGAATATTATCGACGGAATCGCCCGTCAACGCGAGCACGTCGCCAATTAACCCGGGCGGGACGTCCCATTTTGCAGTGACTTGGTCCTCGCCGAGCAGGGCAAAAGCATCCTTCGGCGACGGAAGATCCGCTTTCGCTGTCGTATAAACCTTTACGCAAGGACCGACGAGTTGAAAGAGATCTTTGTCATTGGTCGCCAGCACCACTTCCATTTGAGGCTGTTTGCAACCAGCGACGGCATAGCAGCCCATCAGGTCATCCGCCTCCGTATTTGGAAGTGAAATATTTCGAAAACCAAGTAACGGCGTGAGTTTTTGGATAAAGGCGAGCTGCGGAATCATGGCTGTCGGCATCTCCTTGCGCGTTTCCTTGTACGTGGGTTGCACCTCCACTCGTTTCTGCGGCAGGCCTTCGTCCCAGACGACTGCGCCGAGCTCCGGTTGCAAATGTTTCACCATTAGCCGCAGCGTTTTCGTAAAACCGAAAATCGCGTTAGTCGGTTCGCCGCGCGAATTCGAAAGATTCGGTATGGCGAAAAACGAGCGGTAAACGTAGTAGTGACCGTCGATAAGCAGCAGTCTCATTGCAGTCTAATGCTGGATTCTGAATGCAGGATGCTGGATGATCAAGGGATGACCGAAGAATGGATCGTTCGCGTGCAGGGTGTAGAATACGGCCCGGCGAACATCGAGACTCTCCGCGAGTGGAAAGTGGAGGGCAGATTGCTCCCGGCCAACGAGGCGCGCCGGGCCAATGTGAATCTTTGGACAACAGCGGGGGAAATTCCAGGACTCTTTAGCGTGGAAGCCGCTGTAGAACTGAGAGAACCTCCGGTACAAGTCTCGCGTCGCGGTTTCAATCAGATTTTGGCGGAGACATTTCGGACTTATCGAAAAGGCTTTTTCCAATTTCTTGGCCTTACCCTGATTGTGTTGCTACCTTCCATATGCAGCCAGTTAACAACTGCCTTCGTGCAACCTCCGCAAGGCTCCAACGTGGACTTCCGCTCGGTCCTGGCTGCGGGCTTTGGCTTTCTGACGTTCATCCTCTCTATCGTCATGTGGCCCGTTTACATCGCGGGTATCCAAATTTTAACGGCTGAAATCATGCATGGACAGCGGCCCAGTCTGGTTGCGATGCTTAATGAAGCGGTAACGTTTTGGCCGCGCATCGCTGGACTGTGCATTTTCGTGTACGGCGTGTTCTTCCTGCTGATGATCTTCGGATTGGCGGTTGGAGCCATGGCTGCTGCCGCGCCGTCGTCAGTGTTGTTGATCCTGCTAGCCATGGCTCTGTTGATCCTGCAGGTTTGGATGTTCGGTCGCTTTTTCATCAATGTTTTGTTTTGGCAGCAATTTGCCGTGTTGGAAAACGCGGGATTTACCGATGCACTGCGCGAGAGTCGCGCTCTCGCGCGGAGCGGACGAGATCTTCCTTGGTTTCAACGCCCAATATGGCGAGGTACCCTCATCGCATCGATCTGGTTCGCTTTTGTAGCCGCGATCACTCTCACAGCGCAATGGGGTACGCTTCAACATTATTTCAATCAATTGCTGGCGACACAGGACCCGCAGACGCTTTTGCAACAAATGACGGAGGCGCAGCAAGCCAGCGGCTTCAACGTTTCCGCTTTCGCTCTGGGCGTTGTCGAAAAAATTCTACAGCCGTTGTTAGGCATCGCGTTTGTGGTCCTTTATCTCGACAGCAAATTTCAAGTGCCTTCACATATGGAACCAGTTGTAAGCGCTGGTGAAGGCGGCAAGGTTCGCTAGAACGTCCGAGATCGCAATGGTAATCGCGATCGCGCCAACGGCTACGAACAGAAGACGGCGCGCGTTTTGCAGCACGCGGCTTAGCCCGTAAACATGAAGTATCGCGAAAGAATCAATGCGTCGAGCAAAGGCGTCGA
>QHPE01000005.1:6212-6486 GCA_003218945.1 Verrucomicrobiota bacterium
TCAGTTAACTGGACGTTCCATTGGCGCGGCCTTTCCTCCATTCCGAGCGCACCGACGCGATCAAGGGCGCGAGTTTGGTATAGAAGGCCACCACGTATGACAAATATCCGCCGAAAGCCATCACTTGCAGCGCGATCAGCCAAATGTGTCCATCTCGGGCGAGAAAAAACTCCGGTCGCAAATGAATTGCGACCGCGCAGCCAACATTCACGAGAAAGAAACCAGGCAACAACAAACCGAGGTTGAGCCACTGGTCGCGCGTCACGAGCGCGTA
>QHPE01000006.1 GCA_003218945.1 Verrucomicrobiota bacterium
CTCGCCCTACAATCCGTTTGTGCTTGCGACTGTTGCGACAATTCTCGCCGTGGCTGCGTTGCTCGCGTGCTTATTGCCCGCTCGCCGTGCATCACGTGTCGATCCAATCGTGGCGTTGCGGACCGAATGATATGAATGACTTCAAATTCGCTTTTCGCCAGCTCCTCAAATCGCCCGGCTTCACTGTCGTTGCCGTCGTGACTCTCGCGCTCGGGATCGGTGCGAACACCGCGATCTTCAGCATCGTCAACGCCGTCTTGCTCCGGCCGCTGCCTTATCCGGACGCCGATCGAATCATGGTTCTCAACGAATCGTCTGGGCCGGGACAGGATTATTCGGTCGCGCTACCCGATTATTTCGACTGGCGAAATGACAACACCGTTTTCGAACATCTCGCGGCGACCCATAAGGAATCGCGAAATCTCAGCGGTATTCCCGGTCGTGAGCCCGAACGCATCTCATGCGCGTCGGTCACGCGCAATTTTTTTAACATCATTGGATTGCCGCCGGAAATCGGTCGCACATTTAGCGAAAATGAAGACAAAGTCGGTGCGCCGCCCGTCGTCGTCCTCAGCGATCGTCTGTGGAGGCGGGTATTTAATGCAGACCCCACGGTGCTGGGGCAGTCGATTACTTTGCACGACCAGGGTTTCACAGTTGTTGGTGTCATGCCGCCGCAGATGACCTCGCCGCAGGACACGGACGTCTGGCTGTCGATGATGCGCCGCAGCAACAACCCCGCGTGGATGGATCGCTCGCATCACCCGATGATTTATGTCTGGGGCAAGCTCCAGCCCGGCGTGACTGTCGATCAAGCGCGGACCGAAATGAAAGGGATCGCGGCGCGGCTGGAGAAAGCTTATCCGGACACCAACGGCCAGGAGACAGCGGTGGTGACGCCACTGCTTGAAAATCTGGTCGGCAAATATCGAACCAACCTCGGGTTGCTTCTGGGCGCAGTGGGTCTGGTTCTGCTTATCGCTTGCGCGAACTTTGCGAACTTGTTTGCCGCCCGCAGTGCGGCACGCGCGCGCGAATTTGCCATTCAAGCCGCAGTGGGCGCGACCCGTGGCCAGATCGTTAAGAAGCTCTTAATTGAAAGTTTCGTTATTGCGCTAGTCGGCGGCGCGCTCGGTTTGTTAATGGCGGTTTGGGTTCGTAACGGTCTGATTGCGCTGAGTCCCGGAGAGGTTTCTCGATTTCAACAAATTTCTTTCGATCTCCCCGTTCTGAGTTTTACATTTTTGGTCGCCTCTCTTACGACGGTGCTTTTCGGTTTGTGGCCAGCGTGGCAGGCGTCGCACCCGAACGTGCAGCTCGCATTGAGAACCGGCTCGGCTGGGAGCGGTGACCCGCCATCTGCCAAACGCGCGCGGGATTGGCTCGTGATCAGCGAGATCGCCCTCACGCTGACGTTGCTCGTTGCTGCAGGCCTGGTTCTGAAAAGCTTTTCGCGATTACAATCACTCTCCTTGGGCTACGAACCGCGCGCACTCTTCACTGCGCGTTTCGAATTGCCGTGGCGAAAATATAATGGCCGCGACAAGATCGACATGTTTGCCAGGACACTGCTCGATAAGGTGCGTGCGCTGCCCGGTGTGCAAAACGCTGCCGTCAGTTCGAACGGGCCGCTCATGGGCGGCTGGCAAACTGGTTTTTGGCGCGAAGAGAATCCGCGGCCGAGCCCGTCGGACATGTTGAACAGCGATCTCGAAGTGGTCAGTGGCGATTATTTTTCGACGCTTAGGGTGCCGCTGTTGCGTGGTCGCACGTTTAATGACCGCGACACGAAAGATTCGCCGCGAGTCATCATTATCGATCAGGCGATGGCCGAACAATATTTTCCCGGCGAAGATCCGATCGGCAAACGCCTCGGTGTTGATCTCGGCAATGATGAAGAAGGCTGGGTGATGAGCGAAATTGTCGGCGTCGTCCCGCGGATGCGATTTCATGCGGTCGATGAAATGGCGCCGTTGCCGTTGATTTACTGTTCGTTAGGCCAGGCCCAGCGAACCAGTCTCACACTCTTTGTAAGATCGAGAATGGCTTCTGCCTTGCTCGAGCGATCGATTCGTGGTGCTGTGACATCGATCGATTCTTCGCTGCCAGTTTTCGACCCCCGGCCGATGAACGATCGCGTCCGCGAGACATGGGGCGCGCAACGGCTATTAAGTTTTCTTTTCTCTGTTTTCGCCGGGCTCGCGCTGGTGCTGGCGACTATCGGCCTTTATGGAGTGCTCGCCTATACCACGCTCAAACGCGTCCCTGAAATTGGTATTCGACTCGCGCTTGGCGCACGCCCGGCCCAAATCCGCGCCCTGATTCTTTCGCACGGAATGCAATTGCTTTTCATCGGTTCGATAATTGGTCTAGCTGCGGCTTTCGCGCTCTCGCGCGCATTACAAAGCGTGCTTTTCGAAGTCAAAGGGATCGAGCCGAGAATTTACATTAGCGTCGTTGCGCTTCTTTTCTCGTCCACATTCTTGGCGTCCTGGATTCCAGCACGCCGCGCTTCGCGCGTCGATCCAATCGTCGCTTTGCGCACTGAATAACATGAACGATCTAAAGTTTGCTCTTCGGCAGCTTCGAAAGTCGCCCGGATTTACAGCTATCGCGATCATCACGCTCGCGCTTGGCATCGGTGCCAATACTGCCATTTTCAGCGTCATCAACGCGGTGCTTCTGCGGCCCCTGCCCTATCCGCAATCGGAACGCCTCGTGCTCATTCGCGAGCGCACAAATATCTTCGATTCCGGTTCGGTTAGCCTGTCGAATTATCTTGATTGGCGCGCCAGCCAGCGGGGTTTCACTGATCTCGCTCTGTTCCGCCGCGACGATGCGAATCTGTCCGGCGCCTCCGGCGATGTCGAGGCGGAGCGGGTCGGCCTCGCGCGCGTAACGTACAATTTTCTTTCCGTCCTCGGAATGCCGTCGGAATTGGGACGCGATTTCCGTGAATCAGACGATGTGCCGCATGGCAAAAAAGTCGTGCTTATTTCCGATGGGTTATGGAAACGCCGTTTCGGTGGTTCGCGTGACGTCATCGGGCAATCCATAACGCTCGATGGCGTGCAACGCGAAATCATCGGCGTGCTTCCATCGAACGTTCAGTTGGCGAGAAAAGCGCAGGTTTACATTCCGCTCGAAGATTTGCGGGCGGACAAGGATTACCTGGATCGTCGGAATCATCCTGGATTCTCCGCGCTTGGCCGGCTCAAACCGAATGTGACACTCGCCCAGGCGACGGCTGATTTAAATAACATCGCCGCTGAGCTCGAACGTCGTTACCCCGATTCCAACACTGGACGCCGCGTCACGGCGCTGATCCTTCTCGATTCTGGGGTGAAAGATTACAAACGCGGCGTGACACTCCTTCTGGCCGCAGTCGGCTTTGTGCTTCTCATCGCCTGCGCCAACGTCGCAAATATGCAGTTGGCGCGCGCGCTCGGCCGCGAACGGGAACTGGCTGTGCGCGCCGCTCTCGGCGCAAGCCGTGGCCAAATCGCCAAGCAGGTGTTTATCGAAAGTGCGATACTGGCCGTGTTTGGAAGCATCGTCGGTGTCCTTCTCGCGCTTTGGGGGCTCGATGCTATCAAGGCAATTGCGCCCGGCAGCTCCGCCAGTTTTGCTCCATCTGATGCAGCTCGCTTCCAGGAAGCGAATCTCGATTTGAAAGTGCTTGCGTTCACGGCGGTGGTGGCGGTCGGTGCTGGGTTACTGGTCGGCATTTGGCCGGCACTGCGAGTCTCCCGCGCCGCTTCGCTCACGCTCTCGCTGCACGAAGGCGGCCGCGGAACTAATGGTAGCGCGCGCCTTCAGCGCGTGCGATCGGGACTGGTCGTGGCGCAGGTCGCCCTCGCGTTGCTCTTGCTCCTCGGAGCGGAACTAACTCTGAAAAGCTTTCGCAATGCTCAAAACGCGCCGCTCGGATTCAACCCGGAAAATATCTTGGTGGCCGAAGTCCTTTTGCCGAAGGCGCGCTATGACACGGATGAAAAGATCGCGCGTTTTAATGATCAGCTGATCGAACGAATTCGCTCACTTCCCGGCGTCGAATCCGCGGCGCTCGGCTTGAACATTCCCTTCGATAACAACGAGTGGGACAGTCCCTTTCATTTGAGCGGCACGCCGCCAGGTTCGCCCGGCGAAAGACCGGAGGCGGAAATAAACCACGTAACGCCCGATTATTTTCGTGTGATGGGAATGCCGGTGTTGCGCGGAAGCGCCTTCACTGAGGATGATCGCGCCGACCGCCCGCGATCGGTCATCATCGATGAAACGTTCGCGCAAAAATATTTTCCCGGCAAAGACCCCATTGGCCAGCAGATCGATGACAACCAATCGGACCAAAAAAATCCGCCTCCCCTAACGATTGTGGGAGTGGTTCCGCGCACGCGCAACGAAGCGCCCGGCGAAGACAATGTCGAGCAATATCACTGGCCACAAATGACCTTCGCCGCCGACCAGGTGCCGAACCGCAGCAACATGCTCTTGGTGCGGGTGAAATCCGGTAATCCGCTCGCGCTCGTCCCGGCAATCAAACGCGAACTCCAGGGACTCGATCCTGACCAGGCCTTTGCCGGCATCTCGACCATGGAAAGCAACATCGCGAAAAGTCTTGGCTCCCGTCGCATGATGACGTCGCTACTGAGCGAGTTCGCCGTTATCGCGTTGGTGCTGGCCAGTGTCGGACTGTATGGGGTGATGGCACTGACAGTGACCCAGCGCACGCGTGAACTGGGCGTCCGTCTCGCTCTCGGCGCGCAACGCGCAGACATCTTCCGCCTCGTCCTCTCGCAGGGAATGTTGCTCGTCCTTGCCGGCCTGACCGTCGGATTACTTGGCGCGATTGGCGCAGGTCGCGGATTGCAAAGCGTGCTCTACGGCGTGGGCGGATTCGACCTACCGGCATTGAGCTCCGCCCTATTCGCGCTCGCCGCGGTCGCGCTTATTGCCTGCTGGTTGCCGGCGAGGCGCGCCACGCGCGTTGATCCAATCGAAGCATTGCGCGCTGAATAACATGAACGATCTAAAGTTTGCTTTGCGCCAACTCCGCAAATCGCCTGGATTCACTCTGGTCGCTGTGCTGACGCTCGCGCTAGGGATTGGTGCAAATACTGCGATTTTCTCCGTCGTCGAGGGCGCGCTTCTGCGTCCGTTGCCGTTCCCGAATGCGGAACGACTCGTTAGAATTTACGAAGCTCTGGATGAAAATGGAGCGGGTTCAGCAACGTTGAATTTGAGCGATCGCACGACCGCGCGGTTCCGTGAGTTCGGGCGGGATATTTTCGAAGATGTTGCCGGTGGAACCGGCGGCGCCTCAGTCGTTAGTGCAAGGGCCGGTTCTCCGTCGCAAACCGTCCCGGCCGCGCGTGTCACCTACAACTTTTTTGATGTCCTCGGATTGCCGCCATCGCAGGGCCGCAACTTCACAACAGAAGAAGGAATCGATAAAGCGGCGAACGTCGCCATCATCAGCGACGACTTCTGGCGCAACACGCTCAATTCACGCCGCGACGTGCTTGGCAGCACGATCGTGATCGATGGAACACTACGGACGATCATCGGCGTGATGCCGAAAGCATTCCGGCATCCGTATCGCGCGAGTTTGTGGCTGCCGCTCGCGCTTGAGCCTGATAATCCGGCGACGATCAACAACCATTATCTCTATGGCGTGGCGCGACTGCGTCCCGGCATCACGCCTGCGAAAGCGGAAGAAGCCGTCAAGCGCATGTGCGCCACGATAAATCGCGACGATCCCAATCCGGCGAACGTGCGCGCCGCGTACATCCCGCCGTTACGCGAAAGTTTTGTGATGGATTTGCGACCGAAAATTCTCGTCATCGTCGGGGCCGCAGTCTGTGCGCTGTTGATCGCGGCGGCGAACTTCGCCGGTCTGCTGCTGGCCCGCGTGATCGAACGGGAAGGGGAATTCGCCTTGCGCGCGGCGCTCGGGGCAAGCAGACGACAACTTGTCAGGCAGCAACTCATTCAGGCGCTTTTGCTGGCTTTGGCCGGAACCGCGCTTGGTCTGCTCCTCGCATTCTGGATCACGCCGATGCTTTTCGCGCTGAGCCCGGAAGGCGCGGACGCGACCGGCAGCGCGATGCGCGAATTCGACTATGCGGCCCGGCTCGATCTGCCCGTGTTCGCTTTCGCTGCCGGTGTAATGGCGCTGGTCGGTTTGGGGTTTGGTTTGCTGCCTGCGGTCCGCGCAGCGCGCACAGATTTGCGCGGTGCAATGAGCGTTACGTCACGCGGTGCGACACTCGACCGCAGTGCGCGCAGATTGCTCGGTTCGTTCGTCGTGATCGAACTCGCGATTGCAGCTGCGCTGCTGACTGCCAGCGTCACCGCGACGCAATATTTCCGGAAGCTGATCGAGCAGCCATGGGGCTTCGAGACAAAAGGCCGCCTCGCCTTCAACGTCACCGTTCCCGATCGATTTTTTCCCACCGCCGCGGCACAACAGAGCGCGCTCGAGGCTTCGCTCGCGCAACTGCGGGGATTGCCCGGAATCAAATCCGCCACGGTCGTTTCGCCGTCGCCAATGGACGCGTCGTGGACATTGATGCTCTTCAACGCCGAAGGAGCGCCCGCACCGGAGCCGCGTGGGGTCTACACCGCGTACTCGCGCGTACCCGTGCCCGAGTATTTCCAGAGCATGGGCCAGCCGTTGTTGCAGGGGCGCGATTTCGACGCCGGCGACACTGCTGACGCGCCGCTGGTCTGCATCATCAGCCAAAGTATCGCCAAACGTTTTTGGTCTAACGATTCGCCGATCGGCAAACGCATTCGCTGGGGCCGGCTCGATGGAACTCGCCCGTGGTTCACGATTGTCGGCGTTGTTGGCGACATGAAAGCGATCGCCGACCCGCGGGACGGCGAAGTGCTCGGCATGATTGCCCGACCACTCGCGCAAATGCTCGTGCACGCGACGACATCGCTCGACGACATCACCTTTGTTCTACACAACGATGGCCGCTCGGTTAACGAGCCGACGATCCGCGCCGCGCTGGCCCGTGCGAATGCGAATCTTGCCGCGTACAATTTTCTCTCGCTCCAGGATGCTGCGGCGCGCTCGCGCACAACCGAGCGATTCATTTTCGTCCTCGTCTCGTCGTTCGGAATCGTCGGGCTGGTGCTCGCTGCGGTGGGTTTGTATGGTTTGCTCGCGCTCCAGGTTGCGCGGCGCGAGCGCGAATTTGGCATCCGCAGCGCACTGGGAGCCACCGCCCGCCAGATCATCCAGCTTGTTGCTCGACAAGGGGCAACGCTGCTCTCGTTAGGCTTCACGGCCGGCGCACTCGCGACTTACGGAGTCGTGGGCCTGGTGCGAAATCAGTGGGCCGAAATGCCCGGTCCGAATCTGGTCGGTTGCCTTTGCGCCGCGATCGTCCTTGGAATCGCAGTCATCATCGCATGTTGGTTGCCGGCACGCCGCGCTTCGCGAGTTGATCCTGTCATTGCTCTTCGCGCTGAATGATTAGTAAGCAGTCGATGCCCGATAAATTCTCATGATCTCTGACTTCAAATACGCACTTCGGAGCCTGACTAAAACGCCGGGATTCACCGTCATCGCAGTGATTACGGTCGCGCTCGCGATTGGCGCGAACACCGCAATCTTCAGCCTGATCAACGATTTGTTCCTGCGGAGCCTTTCGTTTAAAGAACCGCGGCGCGTTATACACTTCCTTTCCAACGCGCCCGATCGCAAGCTGGTCGACCTTCCTCTGTCGCTACCGCGGTTTCAGCATTATCGCGCTGGCCAGACAATTTGTGAGGACCTCGCTGCCGAAAATCTGTTTTGTGAGGACCTCGCTGCCGAAAATCTGTTTGCGTTCACGTTGACGGGACTTGGCGACGCTGTGCAACTTTTCGGCGGCAGAGTGACCTCGAACTATTTCGACGTCCTCGGTCTGCATCCCATCCGTGGCCGCAACTTTTTGCCTAACGAAGGAGAAGCCGCCGATGTGGCAATGGTCACGGAAAATTTCTGGCGGAAACGAATGGGCGGAGACCCGAACGTCATTGGCCGCAGCATCACTCTCGACGGCGTGGCGCACACGATTGTTGGCGTGTTGCCGAATCTGCCGTTTGCCTGGGTCGGTCAGAACGCCGAGGTCTGGACAACCAAGCCGTACGTGATTCCCGGTTTCACGTACGAGCGAATGATGCGCGGCACCACCTTTTTGCGCGTCGTAGGCCGGTTGAAACCGGGAGTGACCGTAGAACAAGCGCGAGCCGCGTTACCTGCACTGGATCAGAGCTATCGCGGTGAATTTCCGGGCAAGATCGATAGCGGGTTAAGTACGACGTTAAAGACGCTTCCGGAGGATGTGAGCGGAAATTTGCGCCCCGCGTTCGCGACGCTCTTCGCCGCGGTGGCTTTCGTCTTGCTCATCGCCTGCAGCAATGTGGCGAACCTGTTGCTGGTCCGGTTCAGCGGCCGCCGCCGGGAGATCGCGTTGCGAATGGCGATTGGCGCGTCCCGCACGGGCATCGTCCGGCTTTTCGTATTTGAGAGTTTGCTGGTGAGTCTTCTCGCTGGAATCGTCGGCGCCGTGCTGGCCTGGCAGTTGGTCCCTCTCATTCCGAAAATGGCTGCGAATTTTTTGCCATTCGATCCGAACACACGTGTTAACCTCTCTTTTCCCGTGCTCGGCTTCACAGTTGCACTCTCGATTTTGACCGGGCTGCTGATGGGAATTTATCCTGCGTTTCAAAGTTCGCACGGCGACCTGGTAGATGGGCTTAAGGAAGGCGGCCGCGGGGTGAGCGGCAGCGTGAGACAACAGCGCTTCCGAAAAATCCTCGTTGGCGCGCAAGTCGCGCTCTCGGTGACGCTGCTTGCCGGCGCCGCATTGCTAATCACGAGTTTTGTGCGCCTGAATCAACAAAACGTCGGCTACCACTACAGGAATGTTTGGGTTGGTTTCGTCACTTTGCCGACGGCACAGTATTCTGATATTGGGACGCGTCAGCGTTTCGTAGAACGATTGCTCGCCTCGTTGCGAGCGGTTCCAGGTTTTGAGAGTGTCACTGTTAGCGGCGATATTCCGCTGCTGCCCGGCGGCGGCAACGCGACGCTTTATTCACGCGCTGATGGCGAGGTGTTGCCGGTGGACAAGCGGGCGACGGCCCCAAGCCACGACGTTTCGCCCGGTTATTTCAAGACCTGGGGCATTCCTGTTCTGGCAGGACGCGATTTCGATGAGCACGACACCGCCGATCATCAGAACGTCGTTCTCATCAGTCAGTCAGGGGCGAAGAAGGTTTTCGGCAGTGAAAATCCGATTGGCAAAACGCTCTTGGTCACGAGTTTCGGCACACCGTGCGAGATCGTCGGCATCGTCGGCGACGTTCGCTCGCGAAAGGTCAACGAGGCTGACGACATGGAATTTTATCGTCCGTGGGCGCAGGAAAACTTTCCATTCCCGACGATTGTGGTGCGCAGCAATTTAAGGGAGAACGCCGTCACAAAATTGGTGCGCTCAACGCTGGCGACTGTTGATCCCGGTCTTGCAATCGCGCTGCCGCAATCGATGGACAAAATCATCGCACAAGCCCTCGGCCAGACACGGCTGATGACCTGGCTATTAGGAATTTTTGCGGGCGTTGCTTTGTTGCTCGCAGCAATCGGGATCTATGCTGCAGTGGCATACACAGTCGAGCAACGCACCGGAGAGATCGGTGTGCGCATGGCGCTCGGCGCGCAAACCCGCGATGTGCTGCGCATGGTTGTGAACCAGGGAATGAGGCCGGTTGCCATAGGGTTGGCGATCGGAATTGCTTCGGCATTCGCGCTCGGCCGTTTGATTACATCACAGCTTTACGAGGTTTCCGCGCATAATCCGGCGCTGCTTGCCGGCTCAACGGTTTTGCTCGCGGCTATCGCTCTGATTGCATGTTTGCTCCCAGCGCGACGCGCTATACACGTTGATCCAATTCAAGCGCTGCGCACGGAGTGATTCTCTAAATGATTTTTGAATCCAAATTGGACTCCGGATGCATCTTTTTCGAAGGAGGATTTGAAGAATGCTCGCTTGTCCTTTCTTTGAATATTCGACGCTCTGCGGTGTCCCACATGAACTGAAAAATTGATATGTCTATTCGTTTCCTAATCCCTTTCATTTCGGCGGTGCTTTTCGCATCGGCACTCTTTGCACAGGACAAAAATCAGCCAACCGTAGATGAACTGGTCGCCAAGAACATCGGGGCCAAGGGCGGAGCGACTGCGCTAAACAACCTCCAAACGCTGCGCTCAACTGGTAAGCTGCTGGTTCCCGTGCAGGGCCTGATCGAGCTTGGCTATCTCCAAACAAAGAAGCGGCCCGACGAAGTGCGTACCGAGGCTTCGCTCCAGGGCATGACGCAGATCGAGGCGTATGACAGTAAGGAAGGCTGGAAGATTTCACCATTTTTCGGACGCAAAGATCCGGAGCGCATGTCCGCCGACGACGTTAAAGCGCTGGTGGAAGATACCGAGATTGATGGACCGTTAGCCGATTGGAAGAACAAAGGGAGCACTGTTGAGTATCTCGGGACCGAGGACGTCGACGGGACGCCCGCGCACAAACTGAAGGTCGTGCGAAAAAACGGGGACGTCAGTTTTGTCTATTTGGATCCTGACCACTTTCTTGAGATCCGAATCGTGACGCAACGAGTGCGGCATGGTGCGTACGAAGAAGTGGAGACGGATCTCGGCGATTACGAACAAGCTGGAGGCGTGTTTGTTCCGACTTCAATCGAGGTCGGACGCAAGGGTGCGCCGGACAAGCAAGTGGTCGTCATCGATAAACTCGAAGCCAACGTGCCCGTGGATGACACGATATTTCATTTCCCCGGCCAAATAAATGTCCCCCAACCACGGCGCTGATCACTCGATGAGGACAATGAATAACCAAAAGCGACATGAGGGCGGTCGTACACTGCCAAAGCTTCCGCAAAACCGAGTTAGCACGTTTTTTTATGGACGGAGGATAGGGACGCCGCGCTGCGCCGTCCGGACGCCGCAGCGCGGCGTCCCTACCGTTGGAGTGCGATGCGTTTTCGCATCGCTTTTTGTTTGCGCCATTCCTATTTACGCGGCTGACGCGCCATTTAATTCGGCCAGCATTTCCGGGCTCGGCGCGCGCAACATCGGCTCGGCGGCAATGAGCGGACGCATCTCCAGCATCGCGGGAGTGCACGAGCCATCGGGCAAGATCACATTGTTTGTGGGAGCAGCCAGTGGCGGCGTTTGGAAATCCGATGACAGCGGAACGCGGTATCACCCGATATTTGACGAACAACCTGTGCAGTCGATTGGCGCCCTCGCGCTCGATCCGAAGAATTCGAAAAACGTTTGGGCAGGCACCGGTGAATCGTGGACGCGCAACAGCGTGTCCATTGGCAACGGAATCTACAAATCCACCGACGGTGGCGAAACGTGGTCGCGTGTCGGCTTGGAAAAGTCCGAACGCATCGCGCGAATAACCGTTGATCCAAGGAATGGTGACACTGTTTTCGTCGCGGTTCCTGGCGCGTTGTGGAGCGATTCGCCTGACCGTGGCCTGTACAAAACGACCGATGGCGGCAAGACGTGGCAGCAGGTTTTAAAGGGCGCGAATCTTTCGACAGGGTGTACTGACGTGGAGATCGACCCGAGCAATCCCGACGCCATATTCGCGGCGATGTGGGATTTCCGGCGTAAAGGTTGGGAATACCGCTCGGGCGGCGCAATTCCGACGGCGCCTTCAGCCAGTGGATTATTCCGTTCGACCGATGGTGGTAATACCTGGACGGAGATTACAGAGCAGGCCAACAAAGGTTTCCCAAAGAAACCGTATGGACGCCTGGCGGTGGCGATCGCGCCATCGAAATCGCAACGCGTCTATGCATTTGTCGAGTCGCCGGATAGCGCGTTGTTCGTTTCCGATGACGGCGGCGCGACGTGGGAGAAACGTGATAAAAGCCAGTGGATGGTCTGGCGACCGTTCTATTTCGCGAACCTCGTCGTTGATCCCAATAATCCGGACCGCCTGTTCAAGCCCGACGGCTCGCTGATTGTGAGCGAGGACGCCGGCAAGAGCTTTGCGGTCGTGGGCGGTTTTCAAGGCGCGCACGGCGACGCGCACGATGTTTGGATCGACCCGACGAACCCACAAGTTGTATTCGCCGCTGACGATGGCGGGATGTGGTACTCGTACAACGGGGGCAGCAAATGGTGGAAGGCCGAAAACCTGCCGGTATCGCAATTTTACCACGTAAGCCTGGACAATAACGATCCGTACCACGTCTACGGTGGTTTGCAGGATAACAGTTCGTGGGTAGGCGACTCGCAGTATCCCGGCGGCATCACCAACTCGCGCTGGGAAAACATGTTCAATGGCGATGGGTTTTGGATGTTCGAGGATCCGGCTGATTCGAATTACATCTATGCGGAGTATCAGGGCGGGGAAATCGGACGCGTAAATCGGAACACACATGAAGGCCGCAACATTAAGCCGCGGCCGAATTACAATGAGAAGCTCCGGTTCAATTGGAACACGCCGATCGCGCTTTCGCCTAACGAGAAAGGAACAATCTACATCGGCGCGCAATTCCTGTTCCGCTCACGCGATCACGGCCAGACATGGGACCGCATTTCACCCGACCTGACCACCAACGATCCGGAAAAACAGAAGCAGGAACAATCGGGGGGAGTGACGGTGGACAATTCGTCGGCCGAGATGCACACCACGATTTATTCCATCAGCGAATCGCCCAAACAGAAGGGGTTGATCTGGGTCGGCACCGACGACGGCAACCTCCAGCTCACGCGAGATGGCGGGAAAACCTGGACCAATGTCGTCGGTAACATTCCCGGCTTGCCAAAAAATTCGTGGGTGAACTGGGTCCAGGCCAGCAATTTCAATCCCGGCACCGCTTATGCCGCGTTTGATCGACATACCTTTGGCGAGATGGAGCCGTACCTTTTCAAGACAACTGATTACGGCAAAACGTGGACGGCGCTTGTTACACCCCAGGACCCGAAAAGCGTTCGCGGTTACGCGCATATCATCAAGGAGGACTTGGTGAAGCCTGATCTTCTTTTTCTCGGCACCGAGTTCGGACTTTGGGTCTCGATCGACGGAGGAAATAGCTGGGCGCAATTTAAAGGCAACCATTTCCCCGCCGTTGCCGTGCGCGACCTGGCCATTCAGCCGCGCGACAACGAGCTTGTTCTGGCGACCCATGGCCGCGGTATCTGGATTATCGATGATATCACACCGTTGCGCGCGTTGACTCCGGATTTATTGAAGCAGGACGTCGCGTTTGTTTCTGCGCGCCCGGTGCAGCAGCGCA
>QHPE01000007.1 GCA_003218945.1 Verrucomicrobiota bacterium
CGGCCGCTTGTGGCAGCGGTGGATAAGACCGAAAGAGTTCGCAAGGTTCCAGCCGTGGTACTGCAGAATCCTGCAGGAGGCCGGAGCGCAACCGGTGGGCATCGACATCCGGAGGAATGCGGGAGAACGATTCGAATCCCATGCGATGGATCTGTCGGATCCGAAAGCGCTTGAACGGTTTCCCGATGAAAGTTTCGATCACGCGAACAACTACTTTCTCACGGTGCCGAAAAATAGCATGCATGCGCGGTCCGGAACGTCGCCTAGTATATGGCTTTCTCTCGCGTGGAAACACAGGTTCGACAACTACAACCAGGCGAAGGAACGAGGGATTCCACTTGAGGATATTCCGAAATTTTATGAACGCCAGAACTGGAAACGGATGTGGGCCATCAATGACGGGATTTTTCTCCAGGTACAGCGCCTATTGAAAGAGGGTGGCGTCTACACGCTTGCGGAATTCGCCTATCGGAAGAAGAAAGGGGTCCTCGTGCGGGAGAAGCAGATCCCGCAGTCACTCAGGCCGCAGCCTCTGCCACGATCACGCAGCGGACGAGGCGCAGGGTCGTCAACGAAATCCGTCCGTGAAAAAATTCAGACACAGGCTTGAGCCGCTCGATACCGATTTCCTCGAATGTGGAACGGATCTCCTGTGCATCGGGCACCTCTTCGAGGAGATAGGAGAGACTGAGATGATCGCCGGAGCTGATGAATTGTTCGATGGAGAGCGGAACGCGATTGGGTTTCACGCCGGACGCCGCGACGATGTCTTGAACGGAGCGCAGTCCGCGAGCTTCTCTTTGATGAGCGCACCTCTCCGTTCGCGGACTCCTCCCTCGCGCTCCCTCGATCCGTTCGTCTCGCGTTCGTAGCGCGGTTCCGGATCGGGAACAGGGAAGGCCTGACCGTAGGCTTCAGCGAATTCGGCAAAGATGCGTTCGTTTTCGCGTCGATTGTTCATGCTGACGAGGCTCGAACTGAAAAGCTCGCTACGTTTTATTTTCTGCGGCAGCAAATGCAAAAACCGACAGGCCAATTCAATCATTGCCTGGCCGATTACATAGCGCCGAGATCGAGAATCGGAGATTACCTCGGCGGGTTTGCAGTTTCGATTCACGGTGCTGATGAGCTCGCCGAGGAGTTCAAGCGTCAGCACGACGATTACAGCGCGATCATGACCAAAGCGTTGGCAGACCGGTTAGCTGAAGCGTTCGCTGAATATCTCCATCAGCAAGCTCGCATCGCGTGGGAATTTGGGCGTGACGAACAATTGTCGAATGCTGATCTGATCCGTGAAAAATATGGCGGAATCCGGCCGGCTGCTGGTTATCCTGCGTGTCCCGATCACGCAGAGAAACGAACGTTGTTCGATCTGCTCGATGCGGAAAACAGCGCCGGGATCAAATTGACGGAATCTTTTGCAATGCATCCCGGTGCGAGCGTGAGCGGGCTTTATTTTTCGCATCCGCAGGCAAGATATTTCGGTGTCGGCCAGATCGGGCGCGACCAGGTAATCGATTATGCGACTCGGCGCCGCGAAGCAGTCGCCACCGTCGAGAAACGGCTCGCGCCAAATTTAGGATACAAATAGGCGCGTTTCCTGGGGAGCACAGGCTGCCTGCCTGTGGTTGCCGGCAGCCTGCGTTCCCAGATGCGAAGCCAGACAAACCGTGTTAATAATTCCGCTCGATTCGGGGCGTAGCTTAGCTTGGTAGAGCGCGTGGTTTGGGACCACGAGGTCGGAGGTTCAAATCCTCTCGCCCCGATCTGAATCAGACCTTCTCGATGTCATCGAGAAATTCGGCTAGATTGAGCGAAAGAGCCGGGATGAAGGTATACGGGCTAATATTTGCGACCGCGCTGCTAATTGCGGTGCTGGTGATGCACGGGCAGGAAGCAGCGCCGCCGTCTGTGGATCTTTTTCCAGAGCAAGAGGAAGCCAGCCCAACGCCTCCCCCGAACGGTCCGGAGTTGCCGGAACTAAAACAGCTCGATGACAGTTTTAAGCCGAAATCGCTGGGCAAGGACGCAGATGCGCTGCGGGTACATGTTCTCTGGCGCGAGTTGAAAAATCGCACGGCCAACGATCCTGAGGTGCAGGCCGCAAAGAAATACGCGCAAACCGCGCGGACAGACTTGGAAAGGCGGAATCGGCTTCGCAACTACTACGACATCTATTATCAGCGGATGAGCGCATTGGCCACAACCCCGGAACTCAAATTGGCGTTGCAAGCGTTGAAATCGGATCATGAGAACATCCTGGCTCAGCCGCGGGTACGGCCATCTCCGACACCAGAGGTGTCTGGTACGCCGTCACCGACGCCGACAGGCACCCCTGTAAAGAAAAAGAACAAAGAGAAACACAAAAAGAAAATTCATCAGTAACGTTGCGAATCACGCAGGCGTTTGTGTGGATTGATAGCGCGCTTGCGGTTTTGCCGACGCTCCCACGGAACTACAACCGGACAACAGTACGCAGCGTAACCGCCTAAAAGATTTCGCTTGCCGCGTTAGCAGCAGTCTTTTAAACGGTCGCTTAACTCTTGACGTCTATGAACTTACTCATCGAAGTTACGCGAACGGTTTTACTCAGACCTGCACCCTTGCTTGCGCAGGTTGAGTATTCATACTCCTCCTCGGCTCAGGGACACGCGCCGGGCCCAGTGTTCTGGATTTTCTATCTGGCATTCACGATCTTAATGATCGCAGCTTGGTGGAAAATCTTTACAAAGGCAGGTCAGCCAGGCTGGGCATGTATCATTCCGATCTACAATCTCTACGTTTGGTGCAAGATCGTCGGGCGGCCTTGGTGGTGGATTCTTCTGATGCTAATTCCTTTCGTTAATTTCATAATCCTGATCATTCTTGTCATCGACCTGGCTAAGAGTTTCGGGAAAGGAGTGGGCTTTGGGATTGGTTTGCTTTTGCTGCCAATTATCTTCTTCCCGATTTTGGGTTTCGGCAGTGCGCAATATCAAGGGCCAGCAGCTGGATCGCTCGGCCCCGGAGCAGCGACTTCGCGACCACAACCTGTGTAAGCGAAAGCGAGATACACGGTGGAACGTGTTGTCCCCAACACGTTGACTTGGGTTCTGCCAACGGATTGAGGGCAATCGCTTCCACGGTTGGGCGTTGGAATGACCGATCGCCCTAGAGGCTGGAAGCCTGTGCTACGATTTGACCCAGTTCGGCTTGCGCTTTTCGTTGAACGCAGCGATGCCTTCACCCGCCTCGTCCGATTCACGCGCCTGCATGTGATATTTCAGCGCGCGATCGACGTCTTCCTTCACAGAATGCCACCATAGTTCTTCCACTAATCGTTTCGTTTGGGCTAGCGCGACCGGCGCGCCTTGCAGAACCGCCGCAGCGAATTTTTCCGCTTCACTCATCACGTCGTCTGAAGCAACGACGCGATTCACCAACCCGATTTCCTTCGCACGCGCGGCGTCGATTAACTCTCCGCTGAATACCAACTCGCGTATGTCCCGTTCGCCGAGCTGTCGCCGCAGAAATGTCATCACCAGCCCGGCAACCAATCCACGGCGCACCTCCGGGTATCCGATTCTCGTTCTTTCGGCCGCGACGACAAAATCGCATGCGGACATGATGCCAGCGCCGCCGGCAACCGCGGCGCCGTGTATTGCTGCAATCGTGACCAGGCGCGTTTGGCTGACTGCGATCAAAGTGTTCGCTACCACCTCCGCGGTCGCATGCGCCTTCGTCGTATCGGCTGCTTCCTTCAAATCCAGACCGGTGCAAGATTAATACCCGCTGCTGCGGCTGTTCCGAGGCGACATTAACGGCCGAACATAGTTCGGTCATCAACTCAAGCGTAAGCGCGTTCCGGCGCTCAGGACGATTAAGAGTTAGAACAGTGATTTGGGGAGATTTTTGCTCGATTAAAACGACAGACATGGGATGCAGTTACAAAGTTAGATCGTTAAAATGTTAAGTCGTTAAAATCGTGAATACTGAATTGCGAACTCGCTTAAACTTGAATGACTCCGGTGTGGAAACGCGCTTTCGGCATGGGTCGCGAAACGTATTCCAAGAGCTTAATCAGCACATCGCGCGTCCCACGCGGCTGAATAATAGCGTCCACCCAGCCGCGGGCGGCGCCATAGCGAATATCGGTTTGCTCTTCGTAACTTTGTTTTACTTTCGCGCGCAATTCCTCCAGTTCTTCGGGAGATGCTTTCTTGTCCCCTCGCTCGCGCGCCTTGGCGAGAATCGAAAAAACCGTGTCTGACGCTTGCGCGGCGCCCATCACCGCGTAACGCGCATTTGGCCATGCTATGACGAATCGCGGATCGTACGCCTTGCCGCACAATGCATAATTGCCGGCGCCGAACGACCCACCGACGATCACCGTGATCTTCGGCACGACGGAATTGCTCACCGCGTTCACCAGTTTCGCGCCGCTGCGAATGATCCCGCTCTCTTCCGCGTCGCGCCCGACCATGAACCCGCTAACGTCCTGAAAAAAAACGATCGGCAGGGTCGTCTGATTACAATCCATCACGAACCGCGCCGCCTTATCAGCGCTATCGGCATAAATGACGCCCCCCATTTGGATTCCTTCTTTTTTCGTCCGGACCTGAACGCGTTGATTAGCAACAATTCCCACCGGCCGGCCATTTATCCTGGCGTACGCAGTCACGAGCGTTTTGCCGTAGTCGGATTTGTATTCATCCAGTGAGTTTTCATCGACAATCGTCGCCAGCAGGTCGCGCGCGTCATAGTTTTTCCTGCCATCGAAACTGATCAGATCGTAAACGCTGTCGGGATTTTTCGCGGGTTTCGTCGTTCGCGGCAGGGCATGGCCGCCGGGCGCGGCGGCTGATTTAGCTTCTGGTAGCAATGCAACTAACGACCGCAGACGCTTGAGACAGGATGGATCGTCCTTTTCAAAAAAATCGATCGTGCCGCTTATCTGCGAATGCATCCGCGCGCCGCCCAGTTCTTCTGCATCAACAATTTGACCAATGGCTGCTTTGACCAGAGACGGCCCGGCGAGATAAAGGCCGCTTCCCTGCGTCATCAATATTTTGTCGCACAACACCGGGAGATACGCGCCACCGGCTACGCAATTGCCCATGATCGCGGCGAACTGCGGCACGCCTGCTGCCGAAATCACCGAATTATTCCGAAAGATCCGGCCGAAATCATCTTCATCCGGGAAAATTTCATCCTGCATCGGTAGGAACACGCCCGCCGAATCAACGAGATAAATGAGGGGCAAAGCGCACTCGAAAGCGATCCGCTGCGCGCGAATGACCTTTTTGGTCGTTGCCGGAAAAAACGCACCAGCTTTTACTGTTGCATCGTTCGCAATGATCATACATGGAACACCCTCGACGCTGCCAATACCCGTAACGACTCCCGCCGCCGGAATTTTTCCCCACTGCTCGTACATTTTGTAAGCAGCCCAGAGGCCGATCTCGAAAAATGGCGAGTCTTTATCCAGCAAATGACGAAGGCGCTCGCGCACTGGCAAACGTGCCATCTTGCGCTGACGCTCATGGCCGGCCTTGCCACCGCCTTCACGGAGCACAGATTCTTCCTGGGCAATCCCCGCGCAGTGCGCGCGCAACACTTCACTCGTACTCGATCGAGACATATGTCAGAGCCACGCTTTAAGCTGCGAAACTGGGCGAATCAAGCCGCCAGAATCCCAAACCGATGTGGGCCAACAGCGAAACACGAGGCCGGAGAGTCGAGCCGAGCTAGTTTTAAATCGGATTTTATTGGTGCTGAAAATGCCGTCCAACCCACTGTGTTCTCAGCGCCCGCTGCGGCGAGTTGCCGTGATAGTTGAGAACTTAATTTCCAAAACACCGTCGCTTCGACTCCGTTGAACCGAAGGTAGGAGATCAATTAGCGCAAGATTACTAACTACGGCCAGCGATACAACGCTCAGAGTTTCGCCTTTCTTCGCCTAAGTCTCGCCGAAGCCTTCGGCGACCATTTTCTCCAGGCATTCTACTGCTTCAAGCGCATCCGGCCCTATTGCTTCCAGAGTGGCGACTGCGCCCTGATTCAGGTTGGCCCGCATCACTTCGATCAGGCTAAGGGCGGAGAGTCTTTTGTCCTCGGTCAAGATCCATATTTCGGAACGAAAGCCATTTGCCCGGCGAACAAACTCTGCAGCCGGACGAGCATGCAGCCCGAGCTCATTCATGATGATGATTTGTCTCATTGCATGCACCTCTTCACGCGTTTTTATGATCGCCATAATTCGTTTTCTCAGGTCGCGCTCTTCTAATTCCCCATTACCGGGCTCCTCGGCCTCGCTTTGATTTGCGGCGAGTTAATCGTTCCTTACGTGCCGCATCGCCGGAAGCTGCTCTGGAACCATAATTTCCGAAAAAGATCTGCAACGGGTAAGGACGAGCCGCGAGCGCCATTCTCGGATCTGATTGAAAGGGCGAAATTAGCTTGTCTCGTCGTAGCTTCCGCAGCGTAATTTCTACCACATCCGCCAGGGAAGTGCGGTCGAGGATTCTCGCAAGCGCATTGCGGACGTCCAGCATGAGCATGCGCAGACCGCAATGCGCTTCATCAGGACATGTGCATCGTTCGTAGGAGGTGACACTCGTGCATCCGATCGGCGCGAGCGGCCCTTCGATCAAACGAACCACCTCACCGAACTTGATCTTTGATGCTGATCTGGCCAGCGAGTAGCCGCCGAGTTTTCCCCGGGTGGTCGAGACGAGTCCTCCGGCCTTGAGTTGAATAAATATCTGCTCCAGGAACTTGATGGGCAGCCGCTCCTTGGCCGCGAGTTCGCTGACCTGAACTATCGGTCGCCCCAATTCCGCCGCGATCGCGAGGTCAATCATCGCCCGTAGGGCATATTCACCTCGTTTAGACAGTTTCATTCCAATTGCACTGCATCAATCAAGTCCTAGCTGAAACGAGGCTGCGACGCAATGGCTTCGTTCTCATCCGTGTGACGGATAATCAGACGCGCTCACGCACACATCGCAGATAATGGAGATTTCGAAACCTGTGCGGTAATCGATCAATCTGACGCGTGTAATCCGCGGTTGAATTCTGTGATGATCTTGCTGTTTGGATGCGATTCGTCTAACGCTTAGCCGATGAATTTGCCTGAGAATTCAGTGGCGTTCGGCGCACCGGGGATCGAACCGCGTTGGACCTCGAGCGCGAAAGAAGGCGTCGGCACGGCGTATCATACCAGTTGTCGCGTCTGGTTCACGCTGAGCCACGGAATCGTAAACGAAATTTACTACCCGCACGTCGATCAACCGAACACGCGCGACTTTCAATTTCTCATCAGTGACGGCGAAACATTTTGCCACGAGGAAAAACGCGACCTGAATCACGAGATTGAATATCCGGAGCGCGATTGTCTGTTTTATCGCCTAACCAATTCGGAGCCGCAGGGACGGTACCGTCTGGTGAAAGAGATACTCACGGATCCGCACCGGTCGGTCCTGCTCGTGCATACAAAGCTCGAGGTGCTGGACGAATCGCTACGTGGCAGATTGCAGCTGTACGCACTCCTGGCACCCCACCTGGGCGGTTTTGGGGCCGGCAACTCGGGATCGTGCACTGAAATCGGCGATAACAAACTGATGCACGCCGTACGGCAGAACGTTCATCTTCTAATGACATGCAGCAGCGGTTTCTCCAGGCGCTCGGCGGGTTATGTCGGCTTCAGCGATGGTTGGCAAGACCTCATGCACAATTTCAAAATGGACTGGGAATTTCGATCAGCTGCGAACGGCAATATCGCGTTGACCGGCGAAATCGATTTGCCGGACAGCGGTGGATTTACGGTCGCGGTTGCATTTGGTAGAAGTTACCAAAGCGCTGCCACGAAATTGTTTCAATCGCTGGCGGAGCCCTTCGCAGAAAAATGCGAAGGCTATGTTCGTCAGTGGCAACGCGCGGTGATCAATGCCGAGTTTGATTTCAGCAGCGATACGTCCGATGACGGCGGCGAGTATCGGTTGAGCCGGTGCGTGTTGCTGGCGCACGAAGACAAAGTTTTTCAGGGCGCAATCGTCGCTTCGATGAGCATTCCCTGGGGCGAAACCAAGGGCGATTTGGACCTCGGCGGGTATCATCTCGTGTGGACGCGCGACCTCGTGCAGAGTGCCAGCGCGCTTCTCGCCACAGGACAAACGGGAACGCCGCTTCGGGCGTTAATCTGGCTGGCGGCAATTCAGCGACCGGACGGCAGTTTTCCACAAAACAGTTGGATAGATGGGACCGCCTACTGGTCCGGGCTCCAGCTTGATCAGGTTGCGTTGCCGATAGTGCTGGCGTGGCGTTTGCATAAACACAATGCGCTCGGCCTGTTCAACCCGCGTGTAATGATTGTGCGCGCCGCTGCACGCCTGATCGTGCAAGGGCCGGTGACAGCGCAGGAACGCTGGGAAGAGAATTCCGGCTACTCGCCTTCAACGCTGGCAGTGGTAATAGCCGCCCTCGCCTGCGCAGCGGATTGGGCCGGGGAAGTTGGCCACACTGAGGCGGCTGATTTCGTTTTCGCATACGCCGACTGGCTAGCAGCGCACCTCGAAGAATGGACAATCACGACAGAAGGCGAATTGGTGCAAGGAATTCCTCGGCATTACATCCGCATTAACCCTACCGATTCAAATACACCTGATCCGCATGCCGATCCCAACACGCAAATGATACAGATCGCTAACGGCGGCGGCCTGCACCCGGCGCGAAATATTGTCGGCGGCGATTTCCTTCACCTCATTCGATATGGCATTCGGCGGCCGGACGACCCGCTCGTGTGCGACTCGATCAAAGTAATCGATCGCGTTCTAAAGCACGATTTGCCGCAAGGCCCGGGCTGGCGTCGTTACAATCACGACGGCTACGGTCAAAAAGATGACGGCGGCGCTTATGACGGAACAGGGGTAGGCCGGTGCTGGCCGATTCTAACCGGAGAACGGGGCCATTACGAACTCATCGCGGGTCGAGATCCAAAACCGTTCATCACGACAATGGAAGATTTTGCGAACCAGGGCGGCATGCTCACCGAACAGGTTTGGGATGGACCCGATTTGCCGCATGCAAGGATGAAACGCGGTTGTCCGACGGGCGCGGCGATGCCGCTTTGCTGGTCGCACGCCGAGTACGTTTCCCTCGTCCGAAGCCGGCATGATGGCGTTTGCTTCCATCGGGTCGAGCCGGCGTATCAGCGATATGTGGTAAATCCAACGCCGAACCGTTTTGAGATTTGGACCCTTCGTCACCCCATACGTCGTGTGTCGCGCGGCAGAATCTTGCGGATCATCCTCGCCGAAGAGGCGAGCATCACCTGGTCAATGGATGATTGGCAGAGGACTAACGAGTCGCAAATGACGCACCAGGGCGAACTGGACCTTTGGTTCGCAGATTTTCCAACTTCGGAATGGCCACCTGAATCGACGCTTGCGTTTACATTTTTCTGGAGGCGCGACCAACGCTGGGAAGGTCGGAACTGGCAGGTGAGCCTTACCTAAAGCCCATCACATAAATGGCTAAATGGTCCCGCGAAAGCGGTCACGGATAGGAGTATGACCAGTCGCCCCGGCGACTGAGTTACCGGAAGAGGACACGCTCCAGCCAAACCAAAGTCCCAACTTCGCCAAAACCTATGAACTAACAACGTCCTTACCGGACTTGACCCTCTCATGGGGGTTAGGCCTTGGCGTGAGAGGCAGGTTCAATGTCCGATGACCATACCACGAAACCACAGATAGCCGAGAACCGATGCGGGGGGTGCGCTTATAATTAAGATGGCGTA
>QHPE01000008.1 GCA_003218945.1 Verrucomicrobiota bacterium
CGAAGACCACTGCTGGCGGCAGCCACGTTCTCAAAGACCCCGGTGCATTGTTTGCCCGCGAGCCTGCTTTCTTCTCAGCCATGGTCCGCGGGCCGGGGCACCACGGTTGCTGGGGGAAGGCGCGTTTCGCTGTCAGCTAAATCGATTGATTCAGCTACTATGTAACGCGGACGTCCTTTAACCTCTTCGTAAATTCGGGCGAGATATTCGCCAATGATACCAAGGCTGATCATCAACAGACTGCCAATGATAAGCTCGAGCAGAATTACCGTAGCGAAACCCGTAAAGGCGCGGCCGGCCAGTTTCAGGTACAGTGTCTGGATTCCCAGACCAACCGCAAAGAGAAAAAAGATTACGCCAGCAAACGTAACCAGATGCAATGGGAACGACGAAAACGTCGTTATCCCGATTAGGGCTAGCTTCGCGCGCCTGAGATAAGACCACCCCGACTTGCCCGCACGACGCGGACCTACTTCAAAGGGAACCTGAATGGTCCTAAACCCCATCCAGGCAGTCATTCCCCGGAAGAAGACATTGCGTTCATGCATCGCCAGCCACATATCGAGTACGCGGCGATCTATAAGTTTAAAATCTGATGCTCCTTTCAAGTCAAAGCCGGAAAGTTTATTTAAGATGACGTAAAACGTCAGCGCACCAAACTTAGACGCCAGGGACTCGCGCCCTCGTCTGCGCTTAACCGCTTCAACAACGTCTGCTCCGGAAGTCCTCCAGTTCTTAATCAGGAGCGGCAAAAGTGACGGGGGATGTTGCCCATCTCCGTCCATCACTATCACGGCATTGCCCCGGGCACGTTCCAGACCCGCGCAGAGCGCTAACTCTTTTCCGAAATTTCTACTCAGCCGAATCGCACGCAGGTCGGGCCAAATCCGCGCCTCATCCTTGACCTTTGTCCACGTATCATCGAACGAACCGTCGTCGACGAGAACCACTTCAAACCGGCATCCGACATCTTGCAATGGCCTCTTCAGATCCGCTAAAAGCTCTCTCAGGTGCGAACCTTCGTTGTAAAGCGGAATGACCACTGAAATCAGCGGGGCAGTGGGCGAGACATCATCCATTGCGTCAAATCACGGTTGCTTCTGGCTTACAGCAATCGCCGTGGATGGCAAGGTTATGCAGCAGGGCTTGAAAGTCGGCCGCAATGCTGATCCTGGGCGGCATCCCCATCACGATATTCATTTATTCAGATTGAGGCGAATTTGACCATTCCAAAAGATCCGGCGTCGCGGTGGAGAACCCACAGGCCCTTGAAATAAATCACGACGAGCGTGTGGCCCTCTTACTTAATCGATAACGAAGCCTTCCTTTTCTGCCGCTTCCCTGAGGCGCGTGTCTTCAGTCAGAAAACGAGCCGAATGCGCTTCGAAATTGCTCGCTACTAAGGCCGCGCCCAGCTGAAGCGCGTCGGCAGCGCGGAGCGGGTGAGTCTTGAGCAGTCGTGCGGCGGTCCGATGCAAGGTCTCGCTCGCGTGAATCTCCTGCCAACCAGCCCGCATGGCTTCCAGCCGGCGATAACTTTCGGCGACGATTTCCGCCGCTTCGCCTTCTCGCTGCCGCCGTGCAATGGCCGAAATGCACTCCAGCGACGTGCCCCACCAAGTGACAATCCGCTGGTTTTCAAAGCGACGGTAACGGGCTGCCGCCGGCTCCCCCACCAAAAGCGCAATGATCGGCGAAGTGTCCCAATAAATTACCATCTCGCCTCACGACGTTCTTCCAGGACCGCTTCCACCAGACTCTTTTTAAATTTCAATCGCGGCAGTTTAAAGAAATCCCTCGGCAATTTGCCTGCGCCGCGTTTGACTAAACCACGCCGTTCCAGTTCCGCTAGCTTCGCTTCATCTCCCTCGCGGCTGCCAGCCGGCAGGGGTTCGAGCCGGGCCACTGGGATATTTCGGTCAAGGATGAGGACCGACTCGCCGTGGCGCACTTTCTTTATCAACTTGCTTAGATTGGTTTTCGCCTCCGTGATACTGGCGGTAGTCATCTGGTCAGAATGGCTTGATTAAAAAGACTTGTCAAGCCACTAAACTGACCATGTATATCTTGCATTCTCGGTGAGAAGTGTCGGGGTCCCACGGCGCTTCCCCTGGTGTTCTTCCGGCAAGCTTTCTGGGGCATGCTTTCGGACTTGCACGGCGCGTTGGAAACGCCTATTAGCTTTACCCTCATGGTTCACCATATCGTTCTCTACAGATTGAAGCCGGAGGTCACACCCGCCCGGGTGGAGGAGATGATGATGAACGCGCGCATGCAGCTCCTCAAAATTCCCGAGGTCCTTAGCATTAAATGTGGCAAGCGCATCGACCCGGAAACCGAGTGGCCATTCTTCCTCGCAATCGATTTCGAGTCGATGGACAAATTCGCGATGTTCCGCGATGATTCGATCTATGTGAAATTTGTCGAGGAAGTGGTCAAGCCGAACACGGAAGATTCACTGACGCTCGATTTCGAGATGGACCCCGGCAAAGACGTGCGGTTCTCGTGATTTTGGGTTGCGCGTTTTGCAACATTTATCGCTTCGCGGCGCTCATTTGTTTCGCTAAATGAGATCGTCGTTGTAGGGCGGGCGCTTCGCCTGCCATAATCAAAATTTGATGGGACACCCTCTCCGCATTCCAGTCTGGCTGGCTTGGGAGCAGTCGGTGGTTTATTTCGTCACGATTTGTATGGCCGATCGGAAAGCTGTGCTTGCAAATCCACAGATATTTCGGGCATTCAAGCTCGCCGCTTCGAAGCTGCGAGATTGGCATGTCTTGGCGGCGATCGTTCTGCCTGATCACCTTCATATCATTGTCGCCCCGATTAGGAACCGCGAAGCCAAACTTGGAAGCTTTTCGGCTGCTTTGAAGCGCTGGATGCGCGAGCAGCTTGGTGCTTCCTGGCGATGGCAGGCTGGTTGTTTCGATCGACTACTTCGCAGGAATGAATCGCTGCACGACAAATGGCTGTACATTCGAGAAAATCCGGTGCGTGCAGGACTCGTGCAAAAGTGGGAAGACTGGCCGTACCGCTACGAATTCAATGAGGAAATAGGCAAGCGACGCGCTTGCCCTACAACATTACATAGGTTCGATTCGGTTTCGGGTATCCGCTTTCCGCAATGAGACTTGGCTATCTTTACTCTCGTTACCCAGTAATCTCGCAAACCTTTTGCGACGCGGAGATGCTGGCGCTCGAAAGGCGCGGTATCGAACTTGTGATCGGTTCGGTGTATCCACCGCTGACCAGCTTGCGCCATGAATACATCGCCAGGTTACGCGCGCCAATTCATTACGCGCCGCCGCAGGAGATTTTGAAGATTCTCGAGCGCAACGCCAAAACCACCGGCAAATGGCCGCGTAATCTGGTCGAGGAGCACGCCCGCAAATATGGGCCCGGGGCAAAGGCAGAACTGCGAGCGCGCAATGCACTCTACTTCGCAGATTTCTTTACGCGCGCAAACGTGCATCATGTGCACGTGCACTTCGCCAATCGTGCGGCGCATACCGCTCTTTTTCTCAAGGAGATTTCAGGCATTCCATTCAGCGTGACCGCGCACGGGCAGGATTTTATGAAGGACCTCGGCAGCGACGATCTTCTCCGCGAGATTTGCGCCGCGGCGGAATTTGTTGCCGCCGAAACCGATTACAGCCGCGACTTGCTTCGCCAGCGTTGTCCGGCTTCCCCGGCAAAGATTCATCGCGTTTACAACGGAATCGATCTTGAGCGTTTTTCGATGCCACGTTGTGACACCGCACGCCCGGCGATCGCGCCCTACCATGTCCCACAAATCGTGAGTGTTGGACGACTGGTTACATTCAAAGGTTTCGAGGATCTCATCGACGCCTGCGCTGAGCTGCAACGCCGCGGAGCGGATTTCATTTGCGAAATAATTGGCGACGGCCCGCTCCGCGAGATGCTTCAGGCAAAGATCGAACGATTGGATCTTTCATCCCGAGTACATTTGCTCGGTTCGTTATCGCAAAACGGGGTTTTAGAAACACTTCAAGCCGCGGACCTTTTCGCGTTAGCTTCGACGACCGACGCCCAGGGAGCCACCGATATTTTTCCGACGGTCATTCTCGAAGCGATGGCATCGGCGCGGCCGGTGGTTTCGACTCGTCTCGCTGGGATTCCCGAATTGGTCCTGGATGGCGACACAGGCATTCTGGTTTCTCCTGGGGACGCCAGTGCGCTAACCGAAGCGCTCCAATGTTTGGTGTCCGATCGCGAGGTGCGATTGCGCTACGGTCGCGCGGGACGTGCGCGAATTGAGCAGCATTTCCAAATTGAAAATACGGTCGCCCCGCTACTGAAACTACTCGAGGCAGCCACGGGTAACTTACAGGTCGGCTTCACGTGCAGCAAAATGACGAAAAAAAATGAAGCTATGCCAAAGATCGCGTACCTGATCGACCGCTGGCCCGATCACGAATTGCCGCTCCTAGAACGCGAGCTTAACGAGATGAAGCAACGCAATGTGTCGATCATCCCTTTGGTATCTGAATTCAATTCGGGTACGCGGCTGAATCGCCAGATGCAACAGATCGCTCCGTCCTTGAAATTTCTTCCGGACGCGATGGTGCTGGAAGCCGAATGGCGCGCAAATCCGGGTCTGGCACAGCAATTAGAAGAAGATCGCGCACAACAAAGTGGCCGGGTGCCTGGCGCAATTTTCCTGCGGCAGGCGCGGTTCGCCCTTGCGCTACGGAAATTGCTTCAAGAGCAAAGAGTCTCGCACATTCACGCCACGAGTTCCGGTGCGCTCGTATGCGCGCTGATATTAAAGAAACTCCTCGATGTAACCGTAAGCGCGACCATCGAGCCGAGAACAAAGTTACCGCGCGACTGGATCCAGAACGCGTTGTCCGAATGCACAGGCGGTCGTCTGAGCAATCAGAAATTGGTTGAGCAATTCGATGCATCGTTTGTTTTGGATAGAACGACATTCCGCTCTGTGCCGCGGAAAACGCTCGGGCTAATCACTCAAAAAACCGGCATGGATTTGACGACAGGTTCGCCTTTCTGGCAGCAATGGGCGGAGTTGCTTTTGCGTT